>CAZZWW010000137.1:0-7581 GCA_964657815.1 Vulcanimicrobiota bacterium
TGTTCATGGCCTGGAGGAGATCGAATGCCTCCGGGCCGCGCACCTCGCCGACGATAATGCGTTCGGGTCGCATACGCAGGCAGTTCTTGACGAGGTCGCGCATGGTCACGGCACCCGAGCCCTCGAGGTTCGGCGGCCTGGTTTCCAATCGAACCACATGGGCCTGCTGCAACTGCAGCTCGGCCGCGTCTTCGCAGGTGATGACGCGCTCGTCGCTCTCGATGTAGTTGGTCATGCAGTTCAGCAGCGTCGTCTTGCCCGAGCCGGTACCGCCGGAGATCAGGATGTTGCAGCGCACCTTCCCGATGATCTTCAGGATCTCGCCGCCGTCGGGAGAGATGGCGCCAAAACGGATCAGCTGGTCGAGCGTCAGCTTGTCCTTTTTGAACTTACGGATGGTGAGGCAGGGGCCGTCGATCGCGAGCGGCGGCGCGATGACGTTGACGCGGGAGCCGTCGGCGAGGCGCGCGTCGCAGATCGGCGAGGCTTCGTCGACACGGCGCCCGACCTGGCTGACGATGCGCTGGCAGATGTTCATCAGCTGCGCATTGTCGCGAAAGCGGATGTTGGTCAGCTGGATCTTGCCGCCGACCTCGATGAAGGTGCGCCTGGCGCCGTTGACCATGATGTCGGCGATGTCGTCGCGCGCCAGGAGTGGCTCAAGCGGTCCGTAACCGAGCACGTCGTTGCAGATGTCGTTGAGCAGGTCGTCCTGCTCGGCGATCGACATCATCACGTTCTTGATGGCGATGATCTCGCCGACGATGTCCTTGATCTCGTCGCGGGCGGATTCGGGATCGAGACGCGACAGCTGAGAGAGGTCGATCGCCTCGATCAGGGCGCCGAAGATCATGCTCTTGGTGACGTAATAGTCTTCCGATCGCGACATCTCGACGACCGGCGCCGGCTCTGCGCCGCGCACCGGTGCGGAAGCGGATGCCGAGGCGGGACGCGGCGACGCCGCCGTGGGCGTCGGGCCCTTGGGCACGTCCGTCTGCTGGACTGCGGCACCCGATCGTTTGCCGAACATGTTCGAACTCCGGTCGACCCGAACCGCCGGCGGGCACGACCGTGGTGCCGCCTAGGAGGCCTTCTTGCGTGCGAGCTTGGTCATAAAAGGCTTAAGTATGTTTCTAGACG
Source organism: Vulcanimicrobiota bacterium (assembly GCA_964657815.1). Taxonomy (GTDB): domain Bacteria; phylum Pseudomonadota; class Alphaproteobacteria; order Rhizobiales; family Beijerinckiaceae; genus RH-AL1. The sequence goes on from CAZZWW010000137.1 coordinate 1,141, forward strand.
CGCGCTTCACTTCGCTCTTCCCGGTGACAGACCTGGCAAGTTCGGCGAAGGTCTGGGCGACCTTGTGGGCGGCTTCCACCTCGGCGATCATCTGGCCGTTGTTGGCGGCGGTGCCGAACAGCTTCGGGTCGAAGGGGATCACGGCCTCCGGTTTGAGGTCCACCGCCTTGCAGAAGTCGGCGATGCCGATCTCGGGACGTTTCGCCATGCCGATCCCGTTCATCACCAGGCGCGGCGGAGCGTCGTGCGGTCGCGCCGCGCGCACGGTGTCGATGAGGGTCTTGGCATTGCGCAGGCTGGCGAGGTCGGGCGCGGCGACGACCACGATCTCGTCGGCGCCGACGAGCGCGCGGCGGGCCCATCCGGTCCAGACGTGGGGGACGTCGAGCACGATGCACGGCGTCGTGGTGCGCAGGATGTCGATAAGGAGGTCGAAGGACGTGTCGGAGAAATCGTAGACGCGGTCGAGCGTCGCCGGTGCCGCTAGGATCGAGAGCCGGTCCGTGCAGCGCGACAGCAACCGGTCGAGCAGGTTGGAGTCGAGACGATCGGGTGCGAACACCGCTTCCGCGATGCCCTGCGGCGGGTCCTGGTTGAAGTCGAGGCCGGCGGTGCCGAAGCCGAGATCCATGTCGACGATCACCGTCTGCATGTGGAGATCGCGGGCTACCGAGAAGGCCAGGTTGTGGGCGACCACGGAGGCGCCAACGCCTCCTTTGACCCCCGTCACAGCGATGATCTTGCCGAGTGGTTCCGAATCGGCGTTCGTGTAGAGCCGCGACAGCGTGCGTACGAAGTCGAGCACGGAGAAGGGCGCCACCAGGTAGTCGCTGACGCCGCGGGCCATCAGGTCGCGGTAGAGCACGATGTCGTTGACCCGTCCGATCACCATGACCTTGGTGCCGGCGTCGCAGAACTCCGAAAGCGCCTCGAGATCGGCGACCAGAGCGGCGCGGTCGGCGCGCGTCTCGATCACGATCATGTTCGGGGTCGGCGCGCTGCGGAACGCCTCCAGTGCCGCCGCCGCCCCGCCCATGAGAAGCTTGGCGTGGGCTTTCTCCATCCGGCGGTCGGCGAGCGCCGCCTGCGTGACCTGCGCGATCTCCGGCGACTCGCAGAAGACCTGGATCGAGATCCTGGGGATCGGCGCGATGAGCTCCGCCTCGGCGTCCGCAGCGCTCTTCATCAGTTGCCTCCCACGCCGCCGATGTTGGTGCTCTTGACGGACCAGGAGGTGTTCGGGTCCGAGCCCTTGCGAATCGAGTCGATGCCGCGTGCGCGGATCAGGGTGTCGGCCGGCTCCTCGCCTCTCGGCGTGACGAGGTCGCGCGGATCGGAGGTTTGCGCCGCGATCATGGTCTGCGTGGCGCAGCCGAAATTCCAATAGGGCTTGTTCTCCCAACCCTCGACGCTCGAGGCGGAGCTGAGATCGCGCGGCCATTGCCCGCACTGGTCGATGACCCGGGCACGAATGCCCTCGTAGCTGATGCGGATCGGAGACGCGAGGCCGGGGTCCGCGACGGGATAGGTCGCGACGTCGACCCCTCCGCCGGCGCCGCCGAGCACCAGCACACGCCGGATGTCGGCCAGCGCCGAGCGATCGGCGTGGCCGCGTGGAACCATGATGACGATCCGGCCGCGTCCGAGCTCGCGGTACTGTTCGGCGAAGGCGTAGACCTGCTTGGCGCTGTGCCTGTCGAGCCTGCCCGCGTTCATCGTCGGGAAGACATCGATCGAGGTCCGCGACTCCGAGATCACGATCGGGTGGCGCGCCGTGTAGTCGTCGAGCGGAACCGACGAGGCGACGATGCGGTCGGTCTGCCCGCAACCGGAGAGGGCTGTGGCGATGACGATGGCGGTGGCGAGCGGGGCCACGGCGCGAAGGATGCGGATCATCAGCGTCAATCCTGGATGAAGCCGACGCGGCCGTGATAGTCGCGCCGCGCCTCCGGGTTGTTCGGCGTTGCATAGAGCTTGTTCATGCGGCCGAGCAGCCAGGCCTGAGGATCGCTGGCATCGGTGAATCCGTCGTCTGGCTTGGCCAGCGCGTTGGCCGCTACCGGCTTCACGATGATCGGCGTGACGATGATCATCAGCTCTGTTTCGTTCTTCTGGTAGTCGCGCGAGCGAAACAGCGTGCCGAGGATCGGGATGTTGAGCAGGCCGGGCAGACCGTTGATGATCTGCTGGGATTTCTGCTGGATCAAACCGGCAGTGGCGATCGATCCACCGGAGGGCAGCTCGATCGTCGTCTCGTTGTTTCGCGAAAGAAGGCCAGGCGTCGGCGCGCCGTTGATGACGACGCTTCGCGAGAAGTCGAGGTCGGAAACCTCGGTTCCTACATGAAGAAGAATTCGCCCTTCGGAGAGAACGACGGGTTCGAAGCGCAGGGAAATGCCATACGGCTTGAATGCCGCGCCTCCGCTGGAGCACGTCGTACCAGTCGAACAGATGAGGCCGGAGGAATAGGGGAACTCGCCGCCAACGAAAAATTTCGCGGACTCTCCCGAGATTGCCGTCACGGTTGGTTCGGCCAGTGTCCGTGACACACCGTTGCGCTCGAACGCTTGTAACGTCGCCTTGAGTCCATTGCCGCTATTGATGTTGAGCTGTGTGCCCGTCGTGGCCACGGTGCCATCACCGATTGAAGACAGCGGACCGCTGATGGCGAAAGGATTGTATTGCGTCAGCGCACCCCACGAGCTCGACGAGATGCCGAGCTGCTTGGCGATGTCGCGGCGCATTTCGGAGATCGTGACCTTGAGCATGACCTGGTCGCGACCGCGGATCGTGAGCGAATTGACAACCATGCCGGCCCCGGCGGCGCCGCCAGTCGAGCCGACCTGCTTGACGAAGCCTTCCGCCATATCGGCGGCGCGCTGCGCCTCCTCCGCGGAATTGACTTCGCCCGTCAGGATCAAGCTGTCTCCCACCGTGCGCACGATGATTCGTGATCCCGGCAGGGCGACGTTGAGGATCTGCGACAGCTCGCCGACATCGCGACCAATGCTGATCTCGTACGAGGCGATCTCGCGGCCCTGCTTGTCCAGCGCGAAGAGCGTCGTCTGGCCCGTCCCGGTCCCGATGATGTAGATCTTGCGGGCGGTGCGCACGATGGCGTTGGCGACGGTTGGATTGGCGACGAAGATCTCGGCCGCGTCCTCCGACAGGTCGATGATGGTCGACTTGCCGACACCCATCGTGATGCGCTCCGCACCGGGATTGATCGCCATCGGCGCCTGTCGGGAGCGCGCCGAGGCCGGCGGCGGCGAGAGAGGGAATGCGACCGCGACTGCGAGCGCGAGGCGAAGCCCCGCGACAAGCGCGCTTCGCACCCGAGGCGAAGCGGGCGCCGAGGCGTGGAGCGACGAAGCGGTCCGGAGCAGGGTCATTTCACTCTCGACTGGCTGGCATTGCCGGAGCGGATGATCGTCATGGTCAAGGGCGTCTGTTGCGGCTTCAGCGCATTGTCCTTGGTCACGTCGCTCATGCTGCGCAGGCTCAGCGTCAGCTGCCCGGTTCGCTGCGCGAGGATCACCTTCTCGGCCTGGTCCGCCGACATCTCGAGCGTTGCCGTGCCGCCGATCACCGAGCGCTCGTTGGTTTTTTCCTGCACACTCTGGCCGATCGCGAGGACGCGAATGTTGGCGAGGATGGTCTCGCTGGCAAAGGTGCTCGGCGCATCGTCGGGATGGAAGGTTCGGATGACGTCGACACGGTCGTTGGGCAGGATGAAGCCACCGGCCGCGGTCTTGCCCTGGTCGGCCAGATCGATGGCGACGGCGCGCATGCCCGAGGGCAGGACGGCCGACATGAAGTTTCCCTTCTTGAGTTGATCGCTCTGGATCGGCTCGTCGGTGTTGAACGTGCCGCCGACGATCTTGCCCTGGACGTCGTTCAAAGCGCCAGGCTGACGGGTTTGCGCGATCAGACCAGCGGGAACCTCGCCGTTCGGCCAGGGCTTCCAGCGCACGTCGGCACTTGTCACCACAACGCCGAAACTGAGGTCGTGAGCGGCGACCAGAACAGATTCGACGGGTTTGGGCGGCGGGGGCGGCGGCAGGATCCGGACGGGAACCGGCTCGGGCTTCGTACCCATCATGAGGTAGGCGGCACCGCCGCCTGCAGCGAGGGCCACTCCGAGAACCGCGAGGCGAGCTGTCTTCATCGAGGGAAACCGGCTGGACGCCGCCGAGTGGCGCTCCTATCGATTAACGCAGGCAAAGGTATCGTTATGGTTAATGCACCCTGAAGATTGGGGCGCCGATCGCAGCGCTCCGCCGCAGCTCAAGCCGTGACGACCGCGTTCCAAACCATCGTCTCGGGATAGATCAGCAGTCCTGCAATCGCGAGCGCGATGCCGTAGGGGATGCCGGTCTGGCGATCATGGAGGCGAGCGATCCAAGGGACGCCCATCGCCCAGTTCGGCAGCGGCATCTTGCGCGCATAGAGGATCGACAAGGTCAGGGCGCCGCCGATCGCGGCCGAATCGAGCCCGTAGTCGGCGACGTGGCCCCAGCCGATCCAGAGGGCGGTCGCGGCCGCGAGCTTGGCGTCGCCGCCGCCGACCCAGCCCATGGCGAACATCCCGAAGGTGAGGACCAGCACGCCGAAGCCGCAGGCCAGATGCAGCCCGATCTCCGCGGGAGAAAGTCCGGCGAAGAAGGCGAAGGGCAGAAAGACGAGGACGAGCGCGATCGAGACGCGGTTCGAGATCGTCATGGTGAAAAGGTCGCTCAGCGCCGCGAACATCATGAGCGATGGAAAGACGATCAGCATTACGAGCTGGAGCATGAGACGGACTCGGCACGTCGGACACCCGACGCGTCACATTAGCGGATGATCTTTACCAAGCGGTTGACCGGCGGTCTCCACGAACGAAAACGGCCTCGCCGAAGCGAGGCCGTTAAGCATATGGTTTTAAGCCAAATCTCAGCTGAGAGCGTTGTTGATCTGGCCGAACTTGTTGTTCATGCGGGTGCCGATCGAGGTCACGGCGGTGATGATCACGACCGAGATGAGGCCGGCGATCAGGCCGTACTCGATCGCGGTGGCGCCGGACTGGTCGGCAACGAAGCGGTTGAGGAGGTTCTTCATGGTCGTGCTGTCCTTTGGTTGGCTGCTTGCCCGGGTCCCAACCAGGTTCCGCTCCGGAAGCCCGCCTGGAATGACTTGCAAGCTAATGGCCAGAACTTGCCGTCCGGTTAAAAGCAAATGGCTCAACGGCAAATTCTCGATCGGCAAAAAAGATGGTTAAGACCAGTTGAAGGGGACGGTGCAAAGCACTCGCACTGTCCGGCTAAGCAATTCTTCATCCAGTTGGCTTCTACTCTGCGCGACAGTATGCGTAAGGCGCGTCCCCATGAGCGTATCAAAGATCGGGTCGATAAAGGTAGCCGTGCTACTCGCACTGGCGACCGGATGCCTGCCCACTTGGGCGGCGGACGTCGTGATCGTCGCGACCGTGGATCAGGCCCGGCTGGTCAAGATCCCTGCGGGCACCGAGACACTGATCATCGGTAATCCAACCATTGCGGACGTCACGCTCCTGAAGGCGAACAACCTGATGGTCCTGACGCCGAAGGCCTTCGGCGCAACCAACTTCATCGCGTTGGACAAGGACGGCAACCCTGTCGCCGAGTCGATGATCCAGGTCGTCAACGGTACCGACGCGATCATCGTCCAACGCGGCATGGAACGCCAATCCTACAGCTGTTCTCCACGTTGCCAACCAACGGAGCGGCTCGGCGACGACGACAAGTACTTGAGCCAGGTCGCGGCCCAGGCGCAGTCGCACTCAGGCCGGTTGGCCGGTGTGCTGGCGCCGGTCGGGCCGGGACAGATGTTGTCTCCGCGCTGACGCGATACAATCCACGAACGACGAAGCCTAGATCGTCTGGTTGTACTCGCCGACCTCGGGGTTCTCGCGCAGGATCGCGTCGACGGCCTTGAACATGGCGCGCATGTTGGCTTCCGACGCCGGGCTTTCGACCACGACGACGAGCTCGGGCTTGTTCGACGAGGCCCGCACCAGGCCCCAGGTGCCGTCCGCCGCGGTCACACGGACGCCGTTGACGGTGGTGACGTCGCGGATCGCCTGGCCGATGATCGACGCCTTCGTCTCCTGCATCGCCTTGATCCGGGCCGTGACCTTGTCGATCACGCCGTATTTCACCTCGTCGCCGCAATGCGGCGACATCGTCGGGGAGCCCCAGGTCTTGGGCAGGTCGGCGTAGAGATCGGCCATCGACTTCGTCGGGTTGCGATCCAGCATGTCGAGCACCGCAATCGCCGTGACCAAGCCGTCGTCATAGCCGCGGCCGACCGGCTTGTTGAAGAAGAAGTGCCCCGACTTTTCAAACCCGGCGAGCGCATCGAGATCCTTCACGCGGCGCTTGATGTAGGAATGGCCGGTCTTCCAATAGTCCGCCTTCACGCCGT
>CAZZWW010000138.1:0-7568 GCA_964657815.1 Vulcanimicrobiota bacterium
CAGGCTCAGCACTACGGGGCCGGGACGCCCGTTCATCGCGGTCGAGAAGGCGCGCGACAGCAGCTCGGGGACGCGCTCGGGATCGCGGACCTCGTCGGTCCACTTGGTCATCGAACCGAACACGGCGGGATAGTCGAGCTCCTGGAACGCCTCGCGCCCGCGCACGCCCCGCGCGACCTGCCCGACGAAAAGGATCATCGGCGTCGACGCCTGCTGGGCGATGTGGATGCCGTGCGCGGCGTTCATGGCGCCGGGGCCGCGCGTCACGAAGCACACGCCCGGGCGCCCCGTGGCCTTGCCCCAGGCCTCCGCCATGATCGCCGCGCCCGCCTCCTGCCGGCACACCACCACCGTGATCGCGCGGTCGACGAAGGCGTCGAGCACGGGAAGGTAGCTCTCGCCGGGAATGCAGAACACGTGGGTGACGCCCTGGGCGACGAGGCCGTCGACGAGGACCTCGGCCGCCGTGCGCGTCCGCAAGCCGCCGCTCACAGTCCGAGCGCGGCCCGGGTGCTCTCCGGCCAGGCCGCCGTATCGAGCCCGTGGGTCCAGAACAGCGCGATGGTCAGGCGGTCCATGCCGAAGGCGACGCAGCCGGTGTGGGCCGCGGCGCCGTCGGACGTGCGGATGTCCCACGTCGTGCCGAAATGGTCGCGGTGCGCGTTGAAGCTCATGCAGGCCGTCGGCTTCTCCTGAGAGTGCAGCGGCACCAGCAGCTCGAACTTGAGCGCCGCCTGAATCTGCGCCACCGCCTTCATCTGGCCGACGCGGCCGAAGAACGGGTCGCTGGCCTGGTCGATCCAGCAGGGCAGCGCCAGCTTCTCGGCGAGGCCGCCGGCCTTGGCGATCCAGCGCTCGCGGAAGGCCGAGATCTCGTGCGGCGCGCCGATCGCCACGAACTCGCGCATGCGGAAGGACTGGAGACGGTCGAGGTCGGGAGAGGGTTCGCGGCGGAAGCAGTCCGCGGCGACGTCGAAGCGCAGGCCGCCTTCCGGCAGCGCGCCGCGCGCGGCGGCGATCGGGTAGATCGGGTAGCAGGCCGCCGGCGACAGCACGATCTCGGTGGCGCCGAGCGACTGCGTCCAGCCGCCGTCGGGCCGGTCGGCCGCGGCCCGGATCTCGGCCTCGGAGCCGTGCAGCGCGCAGCAGCAGCCGATGAGGTTGGGGAAGCTCTTGAGGTAGCCCGAGCGCTCGAGATCGCGGCGGCTCATCACCGGCGGGAACCGGAACACCTCCGTGCCCTCCTCGCGATGCGCCGTGATCAGCCGTCCCAGGCGCTCCAGCACGTCCTCGTAGAGCCCCGTGCGGGCATAGACGCCGTCGGCCCCCATCGGGCGGAACAGCGCGCCGCGGAGCGCCTCCTGCCGGTCGGTCTGGTCGTCTTGGGGAAAGCTGCGGGTCATGTCAGGCGTCCCATCCCTGGCGCAGCGACTGCGGCACGCCGCTCATCAGCGCCGCGCTGCCGATGTTGGCGAGGATACGCTCGTTGTGGACCATCACCGGCGCCGACAGCACGTCGCGCAGGTGGCGGCCGATGCCGAACTCGCCGTCGTTGCGATAGCCGGCGAGGCCGCAGGCCCGCAGCGCCTGCTGCACCGCCAGCGCCGCGTGCTCCGACGCCTCGACCTTGAAGAGGTTGAGCCCGGCCTGCGTCGCCATCGCGGCGAGCTCCGGCTCGCCCATGCCGTCGATCGCGGCGGCCTGCCCCGCCACCATGCGGCTCAGTGCGGTCAGCGTGGCGGCGGCGCGGGTGGCCTGCCCGGCGCCCGGCGGCATGGTACCGCCGGCGCGCCGCGCGGCAGTCCGCACGAAGCGCTGCGCCTTGGTCACAGCCGCCGCGGCGATCCCGGTCCAGACCGCGGCCCAGACGATATGCGAGACCGGCACCATGGTGAGCGGGTGGATGCGGTCGTAGCCGAGCGGCAGGATCTGCGCCGTGTCGCCTTCGGCCGCCAGCGCGAAGCCCGACGAGCTGGTGCCGCGCATGCCGAGCGTGTCCCAGCCGCCGGTCGTCGTCAGGGTGCAGCCCGCATCCTTCATGAGCACGACGGCGACCTGGTCGGAGGGCGCCGACTCGGACGTGCGCCGCGCGGTGGAGACGATGCCGTCGCATTCCGCGCCGTAGGACATGACGGTGGCGGCGCGGGTGAAGCGGAAGCGTTCGCCCTCGCGCAGGATCGCGGCATCGCTGGAGCGCACGTTGCCGCCCGCGTTGCCTTCCGTCGTCGAGGAGGCGAACAAGAGCTGTTCGTCGGCGACGCGGCGGAGCAGGTCGCGGTGCCAGGGCTCGGACTGGCCGTGCCGTATCACGCAGGCGAGGGCGGCGGTGTGCATGGCCACGATCATCGCCGTCGAGGCGCAAGCCTGCCCGAGGATGTAGCAGATTTCGGCGAGGTCGCTCAGCGACGCCCCGTCGCCGCCGAAGGCCTCGGGGACCATCGCGGAGAAGAGGCGAGTCCGCTTCGCCTCGGCGATCGCCTCGGCCGGGAAGATTGCGTCGCGATCGACGGCCTCGGCATGGTTCGCGGCGACGATGGCCACGGCTTCGGCGCGCGACCGCAGCGAAGCCGTCTCATCGGTGGCGCCCGGTGCGATGGTGTGGAGGAAGGTCAAATGATCAGCCCTGCAATGAGACGGGAGTCGTAACAAGCTGGAACCCGCTAGCCTTTTACTCAAATCCTGGGCAAAAGCATGGGCGTCTCGTTCACTGCAATGAACGATCCGTTACCCACGAAGATGAAAAGCGGTTAAATTCATCGCGTTACAACCGCTCGTTTGCCGTCGGCGTCGCCGCGGGTTATTGGCCGGCTCCACGACTCTCCCCGGCACACCTGACCACTTCGTGACAGGTGCGTTCTCGAAGCGGGACTTGATGTGACCACCGCGACCTCGACCACGATCGACAGGATCGCCGACATCGTCGCGGCCGTCGCGGCGCAGCACGGCCTCGCCGGCCCGTTCGCTCCCACGGACTTCCTCGTCGATCGCGGCATGAGCTCGATGGCGATGGTCGACCTCATGCTCGCGGTGGAGGCGGACTTCGACGTCACCATCCCGCAGCGCGAGCTCACACCGGCCAACTTCCAGTCGATGGAAGCGCTCGCTCGCCTCCTCGACAGGCTTTGACGCGAACGTCCGCCAAGCCTCTGCGGTCGGCCTCGGCCGACTGGTTGCGGGCGCTGGAACGCACCGCCGCCATCACGCTGGACTCGACCCGCACGCTGGCCGTCACCGTGGAGGATCGCGGCGCCGTCGCGCCCGACAGCCCGGCCTTGATCGGCACGGACGAGACGCTCACCTACGGCGAACTGGCCGCGACGATCCGCCGGGTCGCGCGCTGGGCTCTGGCGGAAGGCCTCGCGCCCGGCGACCGGGTCGCGCTCATGATGACGAACGCGCCGGCCTACGCCGCGATCTGGCTGGGCCTGTCGCGCGTCGGCATCGTCACCGCGCTGATCAACACGCAACTGACGGGCGAGGGCCTGGCGCACTGTCTTCGCGCCGCGGCGGCGCGTCATGTCGTCGGCGGCTCGAACTGCCTGGCGGCGCTTGCCGGCGTCACGCTCGACGGAGGCGTCCGCCTGTGGAGCTGGGGCGGAGACGAGACCGGCGTTCCCCGTCTCGACGAGACCGTCGCCGGTCTCGACGCCTCGCCCCTCGCCGACTGGGCTCCCGCGATCACGCTCCGCGACTGTGCGCTGCTCATCTACACGTCGGGTACCACCGGCCTGCCCAAGGCGGCCCACGTCAGCCACCATCGCGTGGCGATGTGGAGCGAGTGGTTCGCCGCCATCACCGACGCGCGGACCGAGGATCGGCTCTACGATTGCCTGCCCATGTACCATTCCGTCGGCGGCGTGGTCGCGGTCGGCGCCATGCTCGCGGCCGGCGGTGCCGTGATCGTCCGGGACGGCTTCTCCGCCAGCCGCTTCTGGCCGGACGTGGTCGCGAGCGGCGCCACCATCTTCCAATATATCGGGGAGTTGTGCCGCTACCTCGTCGCCGCGCCGGCGAACGAGGCCGAGCACCGGCACCGGCTTCGCCTGTGCTGCGGCAACGGCCTACGCGAGGACGTATGGACCGCCTTCGCCGCGCGCTTCGCCGTGCCGCGGATCCTCGAGTTCTACGCCGCCACCGAGGGGAGCTTCTCGCTCTTCAACCTGGAAGGGAAGCCCGGCGCGATCGGGCGTCTGCCTCCGTTCATGGCGCACCGCTCGCCGGTGGCGCTGGTGCGACACGATCCCGACGCCGAGCGCCCGGCCCGCGGCGAGGACGGCTTCTGCCAGCGCTGCGCCGTCGACGAGCCCGGCGAGGCGATCGGCCGCCTCGGCGTCGGCGGCAACGGCCTGTCCGGGCGCTTCGAGGGTTACGTCGACGAAGCCGATACCGAAACCAAGGTGCTGCGCGACGTCTTCGAGCCCGGCGACCGGTGGTTTCGCACCGGTGACATGATGGCGCGCGACGGCCAGGGCTTCTACCGCTTCGTCGACCGGCTCGGCGACACCTTCCGCTGGAAGGGCGAGAACGTCGCCGCCGCCGAGGTCGAGGCGACGCTGCGCCGGTGTCCCGGCGTGATCGAGGCCTCGGTCTACGGCGTCGCCGTGCCCGGTGCCGACGGCCGCGCCGGCATGGCCGCGATCGTCGCCGGACCGCAGGTCACGCCGGCCGATATCGGGACCGCCGCCGCGAGCCTGCCGCGCTACGCCCGCCCGGTGTTCCTCCGCTTCTGCCACGACCTCGCGACGACCGGCACCTTCAGGCCGAAGAAGGCCGATCTCGTGCGCGCGGGCTACGACGCGACGCACGTCGCCGATCCTCTGTTCGTGCTGCAGGGCGACGGCTACGTGGCGCTGGACGCGGCGCTCGGCGCCCGCGTCGCCGCCGGCGATCCGGGATGGCTGCGCGCCACCTGACTGTATCCCGGCAGGCACGCCCGGCACCAACCCGCCGTCTCTTCGTCAAAGTCGATGAGCGGTGTGGGGCGAGGGGATGCTACTAGGCGACGAATCTTCATTCGTCGGAGCCTCCCATGAAAAAAGCCTTCGGACGAACCGGCGAGCGGAATCGCGCGCCGTTCCTCGGCGTACTCGCGGTCGCCTGGCTCTGCCTCGGCGCGACGACGCTGCCGGACCGGGGAACGCAGGCGGACCAGGACGCGTGCACGCCCGACGTGTTCCGGCTGTGCAGTGATTTCATTCCCGACGAGCCGCAGATCCTCACCTGCCTGCAGAGCAAGCGGCAGCAGCTGACGCCGGCATGCGGCAAGGTCGTGGCACCGACGCCGGACCGGCAACGTCGCCGGCACACCCGGCAGGATCCGACCTGAGCGGGAAAAAACCGCATTTTCGCCGAAACAATGAACCCGCCGGCCTGCGTTGTGTTAATGCCTCGCTGAGGATCGAGCGTACGGGTTCAAACATGAAATGGACCGCGTTAAACAGTGTCGGCGCGCTTTTCTGGCTGATCGGACTGACGTTGGCTCTCGGCGTCTCGCACGCCGGCAGCTGGAGCGCTTGGCTCCCGTCGAATCCGCTCCCGATCGGCGGCTTGTTCGGTGTCATCGGTCTCGCGATGTTGCTCTGGGCCAATCTGAGCGACGCCTGATCGGCGCGCGCGGCACCCTGTTTCTCGACAAGGCGACGCAAGCCTAGTACGGAGCGGTTCCAAACGCAGTGCTCAGGGTCTCGTATGGCTACCGCTCCCGCTTCGATCTCGGCATCCTCGGAACAGCCCTCGCGTCGCGACATGCTCTACATCGCGACGGGTGCCGTCGCGGCCGTCGGCGCGGCGAGTGTGATCGTGCCTCTGGTCAGCCAGATGGAGCCGGACGCCGCGACGATCGCCGCAGGCGCGCCGATCGACGTCGATCTGAGCCAGGTGCAGCCTGGGCAGCAGATACTGGTGAAGTGGCGCGGCCATCCGATCTTCATCGTCAACCGGCCGCCCGAGGCGCTCAAGCTTTTGCAGGATGCGGAGCTCGTCTCGAAGCTCGCCGACCCGAATTCGAAGGTGACGCAGCAGCCGGACTATGCCGAGAACTGGCACCGCTCGGTGAAGCCCGAGTATCTCGTGCTGGTCGGCGTCTGCACGCATCTGGGCTGCATCCCGACCTTCCAGCCGGACAAGGGATCGGTCGACGCGAGCTGGCCCGGCGGCTATTTCTGCCCCTGCCACGGCTCGAAATACGACCTCGCCGGCCGTGTCTACAGCGGCGTCCCGGCGCCCTACAACCTGCCGGTCCCGCCCTACACGTTCACCAACGACAAGACGGTTCGCATCGGCGACAATCCGACAGGCCAGACCTTCGACCTGTCGAACGTGGTGCAGCTCTAGCAGGCTCGTCCCGTCACGGCCTTTGGTGCGCGACCGTCGATAGGCTACACCCCCGCTGCGGCATGCGCCGCCAGTCGCACCCGGGAGACTTCATGCACCGGCGTTCCTTCCTCGCAACGCTCGGCGCGGCGGTCGCCGTCGGTGGCATGCCGACCGGCGTGCTCGCGGACGTACCGGTCCCGACCTCGTGGGACGAGATCCCACCGATGGAATCGGAGGAGAAGTTCGTCGCCTGGGGCGTCAAGACCCGCGGCGAGGACCCGAAGTTCCTTGCCGAACGATTCGACCGCTTCCGCCACATGGTCGGCAACCACGACACGGTCGACGAGAAGGACAAGCGCGCCTTCCTGATGACCCCGCGCGAAGACTTCGTCCTCAAACAGAACCTCGACCGCGCCTACGACCACGCCTTCCTCGACATCGGCTTCGGCGTGACGATCTCCGGCCCGCACATCGTCGGGCGTATGACCCAGGTCATCGACGTCAAGCGCGGCGACAAGGTGCTCGAGATCGGCACCGGCTCGGGCTATCAGTCGGCCTACCTCGCCAACCTCACCGACAAGGTCTGGACGATCGAGATCATCAAGCCGCTGGAGGAGCGCACCACCGGCATCCGGCAGGAGCTGATCAAGAAGGGCTACAGCGAGTACAAGGCGATCCAGGCCAAGAACGCCGACGGCTATTTCGGCTGGGAGGACGCCGGGCCCTTCGACAAGATCATCGTGACCTGCGGCATCGACCACGTGCCGCCGCCTCTCCTGCAGCAGCTCAAGGTCGGCGGCGTGATGGTGATCCCGGTCGGGCCGCCCGGCGCCCAGCGCGTGCTGAAGATCGTCAAGTCCCAGGACAAGGACGGGCAGGTCTCGGTGGCGCGCTCCGACATCTACAACGGCCGCATCGTCCCCTTCGTGCCCTTCACCAAGCTCGCCGACGACGGCAAGATCGAAGGCACCCACAACAAGTGACGGGTGGCGAGACCATCCTCCTCCGCTGGGGGCTAGGGGTGGGGGTCGAAGCAGTGCTTCATGCTTGCCCAGTGGGCGGGCAAGGTCCCGCAGATCGATCGAGGGGTCCTGCTGCGCCCACCGCCACCCCTAGCCCCTCCCCACAAGGGGGCGGGCGATCCCGCGACGCCGAGCTTTGTGGTTCCGGTGGGCTGCGCGGGGCGGGATGCGCCCGGCCATGACGCTCACCTCCCGCCGGCCCGTCATGATCTACCTCGCGATCGGTCTCGT
>CAZZWW010000139.1:0-4841 GCA_964657815.1 Vulcanimicrobiota bacterium
GTGGCTATATCCAGCGACCGATCGCCCTATACAAACACCGCGCGCGCTTTTCGACGAGGTGGGCTTTCACTTGCTGTTTTCACCACGTCAGGGTGCGGTGGAATTTTCATTCTGTTTCAGAGGTTACGATCATGCTGACCAACCGACGGACCATTCTGGCGGGCGCCGCTGCCCTCGCCGCGTCACCGATCGCAAGGGCTGTGGCGAAGTCCGAGCGAGAGGCCGCAGCCGCGATGCCGATGCCGGATGTTTCCGGTGTCAGCACCGCCAAGCAATTCGCCATGGGGGTCATCGGTCCTGCGGAATTGTCCCTCGCGACGAGCCGGATCGCGGTCGAACGGGCAACGAAGAAGGATGCCAAGGAATTTGCCGGGTTCGAGCTGACCGAAGCGATCGCCGTGACGACGGTCCTGAAGGAACTCGGAACGGACGTGCCGCCGATGGACGCGAAAGCGAAAGCCACGCTGGCGACGATCAAGAATGCGGCCAGCGGCGCTGCCTTCGATGAAGCCTACATAATGGCCCAACTCGAAAACCATGAATTCCTGCGCGACTTGGCGACTGCCTACCTGAAGAACTCCCCCTTGGACGCAAAAAGCATGGAGGAGGCGCAAGGCCGCCACCTCGCCACCTTGGCACTGGCGACCTTCAAAGAACACGTTGCCATTACGGAGCGCATATCGCGGGAAATGCGGGCGTAAACTGGCGGCATGACGCCACGTGAATAAGCCCGGGCTCCCGCAGGCCGGCGCGGCGCCGTGCGGGAGACCAGCGACAGCGTTGGGCGGCCAGGTGCTTATCGCCATCGATGGCATTCTAGCCGCTCCGTCGCAGTTCGTTGCAAACGGACGTTTTGCCGGTCTCGGAACACCTTTAATGAGGTAGTTTCTGAGACCCATGTCTTGCCCACTCGATTTGCGGCCGTACCAAAAGGCGCTCACATCGGCATCGCCCAGTCCTCGATCCGAAGGCCGGCGACCTGATCGAACTCACACGTGTTGTTGGTGACAGGCAAAGGTCGCGGGCTTTTGCCTGCCCTTCGGAAGTCCTTCTATAGGCGGATGGCCTGGGAGTTGCCGGACCGGAAATCCTGGCTGTCTGGGGCACAACGAGCCCTCTGCGTTCGGATAGACGGCGCGTGTCTACGCCTTCGCGGACCGCCGCCTGCGGACCCTTCCGGCAATGCGCGCAAAAGCCTCGGCAGTGGGCGCAACCGGGCGCTGGACTTATTCTGGAAAGGTTTTAACCAGCAGGCAGCGTAACGGAACAAGCCCATGGTCCAGCTCACCCTCCCCAAGAACTCCAAGATCGGCACGGGCAAGACTTGGCCGAAGCCGGAGGGCGCCAACCTCAAGGAGTTCCGCGTCTACCGCTGGAACCCGGAGGACGGGCAGAACCCGCGGATCGACACCTATTTCGTCGACACCGACGATTGCGGCCCGATGATCCTCGACGCCATCATCTGGATCAAGTCGAAGATCGACCCGACGCTGACCTTCCGCCGCTCCTGCCGCGAGGGCATCTGCGGCTCCTGCGCGATGAACATCGACGGTACCAACACGCTCGCCTGCACCAAGGGCATCGAAGAGGTGAAGGGCGCCATCAAGATCTATCCGCTGCCGCACATGCTGGTGGTGAAGGACCTCGTGCCCGACCTCACCGGCTTCTACGCCCAGCATGCCTCGATCCAGCCCTGGCTGAAGACCACGACGCCGCAGCCGGAGAAGGAGTGGGCGCAGTCGCCGGAAGACCGCGAGAAGCTCAACGGCCTCTACGAGTGCATCCTGTGCGCCTGCTGCTCGACGTCCTGCCCGTCCTACTGGTGGAACGGCGACCGCTATCTCGGTCCCGCCGTTCTGCTGCAGGCCTACCGCTGGCTGATCGACTCGCGCGACGAGGCCACCGGCGAGCGCCTCGACTTCGTCGAAGATCCCTTTCGCCTGTATCGCTGCCACACGATCATGAACTGCGCCAAGGCCTGCCCCAAGGGGCTGAACCCGGCCAAGGCCATCTCTCACATCAAGACGATGATGATCGAGCGCCAGCTCTAGTTCTTCGACAGGTAGCGACCGAGATGGATGTCGAGCACGTTGTCGCGCCAGCCCCCTAGCCGAGGCGACACGAGATTGGCGGCATCGTAGGCGAGCTGGGGCAGGTAGGGCTGCTGTTCGTCCAGGATGGCTTCGGCCCGATGCAGCAACGCGGCCCGCTTGCCGGCATCGCGTTCCGCCGCCGCCTCGCGCATCAGCGCGTCGAACCCTTCATCGCGAAAATGCGCGACGTTCAGCGCGTTGCCGCTCTCGGCGAGGAACAGGATGTTCTGCGCATCGGCATAGTCGGGAAACCAGCTGAAACGCGCGACGTCGTAGACGGCGCCGGACGCGAGGAAGGCATGGAACGAGAGCGGATCGCTGATCACGAACTCGGTCTCGACGCCGAGGCTCTTCCACATCGCGGCGACCGCGACCGCCGTGGCCTCGTAGGTCTCCGACGCGTCGCTCCTCAAGGAGAGCCGCAGCGGGTGCCTCGGTCCGTAGCCGGCCTCCGCGAGCAGGCGCCTCGCCCGGTCCTCGCGGGCGAACGGCTCTAACACGGCCCAGTCGACAGGCGTCGGCGCTCCGTAGGAGACGATGCCCGGCGGCACCATGCCGAGAAGCGGCGTCGCCGTGCCGCCCCAGATGGCGCGAGCGACAAAGGCGCGGTCGACGGTCATCGAGAGCGCCTGCCGCACCCTGACGTCGGAGAACGGCGGATGGCGCGTGTCGAAGGCGTAATAGTAAGTGCCGAGCGAGGGCGTGATGCGCAACGCACGCGGCAGGTGCGCCCTCACGAAGCCGACCGCGTCGGTCGGGATCTGGTTGGTCGAGTCGATCTCGCCAGCCATGAAGCGGCGCAGCGCGGCGGCACGGTCCGGGATCGGCAGCACCTCCTCGCCGTCGAGCGCGACATGGGCGGCCTCGTGGAAGCGCGGATTTTTCGCCATGACGAGCTTGTCGTCGGGCCGGTAGCTCTTCAGCGTAAAGGCACCGTCGCCGACGTAGCGCCCCGGCCGGGCGAAGTCGTCGCCCCAGAGCTTCACCGAGGGCGCATAGACCGGCAGCGCCGTCATATGCGTGAGCTGCTGGAGGAAGTAGGGCGTCGGCCGCTCCAGCGTGATCACGCAGGTCGCGGCGTCAGGCGCGGCGATGCCGAGCTGATCGGGCGGCAGCGCGCCGGTGTTCACCGCGCGCCCGTTCCTCACCGTGTAGAGCAGGCTGGCGTAGGGCGCCCCGGTCGCGGGGTCCATCAGCCGGCGCAGCGAGAACACGAAGTCCTCGGCCGTGACCGGCGCGCCGTTGGACCAGCGCGCATCGGGACGCAGGTGGAAGGTGTAGGCCAGGCCGTCGGCGGAGACGTCCCAGCGCGCGGCCACGCCCGGCACGATCTCGCCCGTAGGCCCCCAGGCGACGAGCCCTTCGAGCAACTCGTCGAGGATGTGCTGCTCCGTCGAGGTCGAGGTCTTCGCCGGGTCGAGCGAGCCGGGATCGGCCAGCTCGGCGCGCCGCCAGGTGCCGCCGGCGAGGGCGGGTTGCCCTGCGACAATCGAGAACAGGAGCGCCGTCGCGACACCGACAATGTCCGTCATCCCGGGGCGCCGTAGGCGGAGCCGGTGCGCGTCCGTGCCGAACGTGAAGCTCGCCGCTTCCGGATCTCCGCTCCGCTCCGTCCGGAATGACGCGCCTGAAACCTTCTTCGAACGTGCCCTCACCGAAACCGCCGCCGATAATCCGGATCGTAGAGCGAACTCTCGCGAAAATCCTCCGCGGCCAAGGCCGGCCCGACCAGGATCAGCGCCGTGCGCTCCACGGGATCGGCGGCCATCGCCGCCACCAACGTGCCCAGCGTTGCCCGCACCACGCGCTCGTCCGGCCAGCTCGCGCGGGCGACGACGGCCGCCGCGCAATCCGCGCCGTAGAACGGCAACAGTCCGTCGACGACCTGGGCCAGCGCGTGGATCGAGAGATGCACCGCCAGGGTGGCGCCGGTGGCGGCGAAGGCGGCGAGCGTCTCGCGCTCCGGCATCGGCGAGGCGCGGCCGGATGTGCGCGTCAGCACCACGCTCTGCGCCAGCGCCGGCACCGTCAGCTCGCGTTGCAGGGCCGCCGCGGCGGCGGCGAAGGCCGGCACGCCGGGCGTGACATCGTAGGCGATGCCACGCCGGTCCAGCCGCCGCATCTGCTCCGCCAGCGCGCTCCAGATCGAGAGGTCGCCGGAATGCAGCCGCGCCACGTCGTGGCCAGCCTCATGGGCGGCGACGAACTCGGCCTCAATGCTGTCGAGGTCGAGCGCCGACGTGTCGACGATGCGGGCACCCGCAGGACAATGCTCCAGCAGGGCGGGGGGCACCAGCGAGCCGGCGTAGAGGCAGACGGGGCAGCGCGCGACGAGGTCGCGGCCTCGCACGGTGATGAGGTCGGCGGCACCGGGACCGGCGCCGATGAAATGCACTGTCATGGGCTCGGTTCGGGGTGACCGGCGATCGCGCAGGTCACGCTGGCGGAGGCCAGCCGCGGCACCAGCAGCACCGCGCCTTGCCCGGCGCCGGCCAGCGCCGCCGTCTCGGCGATGCCGGGCAGGCCGAGCATCTCCTCGACCCTGACGGAGCGGTGTCGCGCCTCGCTCGCGACCAGTGCCAGCGCCGCGTGATCGAGGAAGAACAACGGCAGGCCGAGCGTCGCGGCGGCACCCGCGAGGCCCGGCTCGCCAGCCTTGGCGGCGAGCGTGAAGAGTCCCGAGGGCACGATCTCGTCCGGTAACAGCTCGATCGCCTCGCGCACCAGCGCCACGACCTCGTCGGGGGG
>CAZZWW010000139.1:4851-7562 GCA_964657815.1 Vulcanimicrobiota bacterium
CCGCGGCGACACCCCAACCCGATTGCGATCATGGCTTGCTCACCGCCCATTGCACGACAGGCATGGCCGGGCGCCAGCCGTGATAGCGGCCGATCCGATCGGCGTGCGAGATGGACAGCGTCGTCAAGGTACCCCCGCGGTCGGCGTGCAGGGCGGCGAGCGAAGCCCCGGTCTCGATCGTTACCGCATTGGCGACCAGTCGTCCTCCCGACGGCAATGCCGCCCACGCGGCCTCGATCACGTCGGGATCGCCGGCGCCGCCGCCGACGAAGACGGCGTCCGGCGTCGCCAACCCCGAAAGCGCCTGCGGCGCCCGCCCGATCGCGACGGCGAGGCCGGGCACGCCCATGGCGCCGGCATTGCGCTCGATCCGCGCGGCGCGGTCGGCGCGCGCCTCCACCGCCGTGGCGCGCATCGCGGGATCGCGAAGCATCCACTCGATGGCGACCGAGCCGGAGCCGGCTCCGACGTCCCAGAGATGGGCGCCGCGGAACGGCCGCAGAACGGCGAGCGTCGCCGCGCGCACCGCGGCCTTGGTGATCTGCCCGTCGTGCTCGAACCAATCGTCGGGAAGGCCCGGTGCGAGCGGAACCACGCGGGCGCCAGGGCCGGCCTCGACCTCCAGGGCGACGATGTTGAGCGGGTCGAGGTCCTCGAGCGCGAAGCCGTCCGCCGGCGTTGCCGCGATGCGCTCGCGCGGGCCGCCCAGCGCCTGCAGCACGTGCAGCCGCGAGCGGCCGAACCCGCGCTCGACCAGCAGCGCCGCCAGCGCCGCCGACGTGTGCTCGTCCCAGGTCAGCAGCAACAGGCGGGTGCGAGGCTGCAGGTGCGGGATCACGAGGCGCAGGTCGCGGCCGTGGAGCGACAGCCAGCGGCACTCCTGCAGGCTCCAGCCGAGCCGTGCCGCCGCCAGGCTGAGCGATGAGGGCGCCGGCAGGCAGTCCATCTCTCCGGGCGCCACGGCGGCGGCGAGCAGGGTGCCGACGCCGTGGAAGAACGGGTCGCCGGAGGCCAGAACGCAGACCGGCTCTCCGCGCCGCGCCAGGATCGCCGGCAGGGCATCGGCCAGCGGCGAGGGCCAGGCCAGCATCTCGACGCCGTCGAGCGGGGCGGCGAGGGCGAGGTGACGCCGGCCACCGACGACCAGCCGCGCTTGCGCAAGCCGTTTCAGCGCGTCATGGCTGAGTCCGTCGCGGCCGTCCTCGCCGATGCCGATGAGGGAGAGCCAGGGTGTTGCGGGAGCCGTCATCGCGGGGACGAACCGCGCCGCTGCGCGTGCTGATCCTCGGCGGCTCCACCGAGGCCTCGGCGCTGGCCGCCGCGCTCGCCGGGCGCCAAGACGTCGCCGCGACTCTGTCGCTGGCCGGCCGCGTGCGCGAGCCGGCACCGCAGCCGCTGCCGTTGCGGGTCGGCGGCTTCGGCGGCGTCGAGGGGTTGGGGACGTACCTCCGCGAGGAGGGCATCCAGGTGCTGGTCGATGCCACGCACCCTTTCGCCGCCGCCATGTCGGCCAACGCGCGCGCGGCGGCACGGATGACCGGCGTGCCGCTGCTCGATGCCGGGCGGGGTGGCTGGATGCCCGAGCCGGGCGACCGCTGGACCGAGGTGCCGACCATGGCAGAGGCCGCGCGCGCGCTCGGCGTGATGCCGCGCCGCGTGTTCCTCACCGTCGGCCGGCTGCAGCTCGCCGCCTTCGTCCGGGCGCCGCAACACCATTACCTGGTGCGCTCCATCGACCCCGTCGGCGAGGGCCACGGCCTCGCCGACGCGTGCTTCGTCACCGCGCGCGGCCCTTTCGCGGTCGAGGACGAAGCCGCGTTGATGGGCGAGCATGGCATCGACGTGCTCGTCACCAAGAACAGCGGCGGCACGGCGTCCTTCGCCAAGATCGCGGCGGCGCGGCGGCTCGGCCTGCCCGTGGTGCTGGTGCGGCCGCCCGAGAGTTCCGGTGCGAGGCTCGGGGTGGACAGCGTGCTGGCGGCGATCGATCGCTTGATTCGACACGCCGTCTAGTCCGAGCGACCCCTCGTCCGGCGCCGCGCGCCGCCCTCTCCCGCAGGGGGAGAAGGGATCGTCCTGCAAGGCAATTCCATTCCCCGCGAGCTGCCTTCCCCCGCGGGAGAAGGTGCCCGAAAGGCGGATGGGGGGTCGGGACAGCTCGACGAGTCTCACGCTTGGTCACCGACGCAGGATGGAACCGCAACCTTCCGCGGCGTGTACACCCAAGGCGTCGCACCCTCGCGCGCCACGAGCCGTGTCTCCGAACTCCCGATCAGCACCAGCGTCGCCATGTCGGCGAGCCCGGGATCGGCTTCCCCTAGGGTTGTCACCACGACACGCTCGTCCGGACGCCCCACGGCGCGGGCGAAGGCCACCGGCGTCGACGGGTGCTTGCCCTCGCGCAGCAGCGCGAAGGCGTCGAAGATCTGCCTGGGGCGGGCGCGCGAAGCGGGATTGTAGAGCGCGATCACGAAGTCGCCTTCGGCCGCCGCGCGCAGGCGGCGCGCCACCAGCGGCCACGGCTTGAGGTTGTCCGAGAGCGAGATGGCGCAGAAATCATGGCCGAGCGGGGCGCCGAGTCGCGCCGCCGCCGCCTGCATCGCGGAGACGCCTGGCGAGACCGCGACGTCGAGGGCGTGCCACGCCGGCGCGCCGGACTCGATCGCCTCGAAGACCGCGGCGGCCATGGCGAAGATGCCGGGATCGCCGCC
>CAZZWW010000140.1:0-7546 GCA_964657815.1 Vulcanimicrobiota bacterium
AAAAATCGCCGGCGTCCTTATGACCTCTTTAGGTCATGGGCGACGCTTTCGCTGCATCCTAGAGGCAGTGATGTCTTCTTCCCTTCAACGGCCGCGCGGCGTCTCCCCTGTGTGCAAGGCGGTGCTCGTGGCCGGTGTGGCTGTGCTGCTTGGGACCTCCGTGCGATTGCACGCACAGGAGGCGCCATCACCGGTTGTGCCGCAGACCGGCGCGAGCTTTTTCTCGCGTCTCGGCGCGGCATACCGGGCAGACTGGCACCCGGATCCGCATGCACCGGCGAGCGAGGCCCCACCCCGCCGCGGTCTGCCCTCCCCTCTGACGTCCCCACCCTTCCCTGCTTCGGACTGGTCGTACGGCGGCTCTCCGGTGATCGGCGAGCCAGATACGAATACCTATCCGCTCATGACGGCCATCAATGGAGCGAAGTCGCGCACCAAGATCTATGGCTGGTTTGAGCCCTCGGTTAACGGCAGCACCTCGCGCGACTCCAACTCTCCGGAGCTGAACGATGTCTACTCGAATAGATTTGAGCTCTCCCAGTTCGTCGTTTACGTGGAACGCCTGCCGGATACCGTGCAGCGCGATCATGTGGACTGGGGCTTTCACCTGACGTCGTTGTTCGGGACCGACTACCGCTTCACCACCGGGAAGGGATACCTCTCACAGCAGTACATCGATCATCAAAACCTGTACGGCTTCGATCCGTCGCTTGAGTACGTGGATCTATACCTGCCGCACGTGGCGCAAGGCATGAATCTGCGCCTGGGCAGGTACATCTCGATACCCGGGATCGAGGCACAGCTGGCGCCGAATAATTACACCTTCTCGCACTCCTTGTTGTATGCCATTGATCCCTTCACCGACACAGGGCTTCTGGCAACGGTCAAGCTTTCCGACCAATGGCTGGTACAGGGAGGAATCTCTGCCGGGCACGATGTCGCTCCGTGGGCAAGTGGCGCGAAGCCTTCTGGAACTGTGTGTCTGGACTACACTTCAAGGGCGGTAAATGATAATTTTTATCTCTGCGCGAACGGCATCAATAGCGGCGTGTATGCGTATGACAATCTGCAGCAGTACGACGCCACTTGGTATCACAAATTTTCTAAGTCGATCCACATGGGTAGCGAGGCCTGGTACATGTACATGCGCGATGTGCCGGCCAACCACGGGCCTATCCAGCCTGAGGCGAACACCAATGGAGCTGCCTGTCACGCGGGGCAGACGCGCTGCACGGCGCCAGAGTATGCTGTCGTCAACTTCCTGCAGGACCAGCTGTCACCGCACGACTTCCTCAGCCTGCGCAATGACTTCCTGAATGACAAGAAGGGGCAGCGGACCGGCTACCAGACGCGCTACTCCGAGGTGACGCTCTCGTGGACGCATTGGACGGGATCCACGGTGCAGCTGAGGCCCGAAGTGCGCTACGACCATGCGTGGGACCGGCGCAGCTACGACAACGGTCGAGACCGAAACCAGCTGACTGTAGCGAGCGATCTGATCTTCCACTTCTAGCGCCGGGTCTGTAACTCACCCGGTGTGTGCGATCCTGCAGCAGGTGCGTGACATCGGCACGCAAGGATCGTTCCTGCAGCTCTCCCACGTAGACCTTGGCCGCCCGTCCCTCGCGATCAAACAGCAGCGTGGTCGGGATGCCATCGAGGCCGGCCTCGATCTGCGCCGGTACGCGTCCGAACTCCGCGGCCTCCTCGACGAGCGAGAGCACGACCGTGGTGCGCGGCGACTGTTGCCGCTCCTCAAGCGAGAACAAAAGTTCACGCAGCAATTCGACATCGTACTCCATGTCGCGTGTCTTTCCTCGGACGGGCCGTTTTCGGTTTCGGTGACAGATCGATGACGCCTTGTCGAGGAGCGGGAATGCGCCCTCCGGACCTTCGGGGTGGGCCGACGCACCCATCGGCCCCATATCCGTCGCGGTCCCGGCTGCGCGCTCGAGCATCGTGCCGGCCCGTCCCCTTCAAGCCCGCCCGACCGTAGCGCTATGACGCGCCGTGTGCGGCAAGCCCTAGGATCTGATCCATGACACAGCCGCTCCTGACCCTGAACGACGGGCGCACGATGCCGCAGCTCGGCTTCGGCGTCTTCAAGGTGCCGCAGCACGAGGCGACCGAGACGGTCACCGCCGCGATCGAGGCCGGCTACAAGGCCGTCGACACCGCCGCCATCTACGGCAACGAGGAAGGCGTGGGCGCCGCCCTGGCGAAGGCCAACGGGCATGGCCCGATCGCGCTGACGACCAAGCTGTGGAACGACAAGCACGAGCCCGCCGTCGCCAGGCGAGCACTCGAGGAGAGCCTGCGCAAGCTCGGTCGTGGCAGCGTCGACCTCTACCTCATCCACTGGCCGGTCCAGTCGAGCGATTTCGTCGCCACCTGGAAGGCCATGATCGGCTTCCGCGACGCCGGCCTCGCCAAGTCGATCGGCGTCTCCAACTTCACACGCGCCAACCTGGAGGCGATCATCGACACCACCGGCGTGGTGCCGGCGGTGAACCAGATCGAGCTGCACCCGACCTTTCAGCAGGCCGAGCTGCGCAAGTTCCACGAGGACAAGGGGATCGTCACCGAGTCCTGGAGCCCGCTGGGCCAAGGTGCCGGCCTGAAGAAGCCGGAGGTCGAGGCGGTCGCGAAGAAGCACGGCAAGACATCGGCCCAGGTGGTGCTGCGCTGGCATCTCGACCTCGGCCTGATGGTGATCCCGAAATCCTCGACGCCCTCGCGTATCAGGGAAAACCTCGACGTGTTCGACTTCAAGCTCGACAGCGACGACCACGACGTGCTCACCAAGCTCGACGATGCCGACGGGCGCATCGGGCCGGACCCCACCAAGTTCGGCTGAGCTGTGCCGCGCGATCTCGGCCAGGGTCGTGGCTATGCTCGGGAGCGCCTCGACCCTGCCCGCAAGCCCGTAGAGCGGAGGCAAGCTTGACAGGCCTTTGCCCTCCGGGCTCATGCGGCCGTCAGGCGGTCGGCGCGACTCAGGGAGATCAGCATGGCTTCCCCGCTCGTCCAGGCGATCAAAGCCCTCGTCGGTACGAGGCGCAAGGGTGAGCGCGCCTTCTTCGACGACGCCTACTACCGCCGATCCTACGCCGACATCGCTTCCGCGGGCGTCGATCCCTTCGGCCATTTCGCCGGGCACGGCTGGCGGGAAGGGCGCAACCCGTCGGCCGCTTTCAACACCCTGTTCTACCGCGACACCCACCTCGACGGACGCGAGATCGACCCGCTCGCGCACTGGATCGAATCGGGCGGTGCCTCGTCGGGGCTCGCGACGGCGCCGGCGACGCCGCAGAGCTTCCTCGGCCTGCAGCGCTCGGTGGTCGCCGCGCATTTCGACGAGGCCTTCTACCTGCTGCAGGGCGCCGCCGGCGCGGCGGATCCGATTGCGCATTACCTCGCAGAGGGTTGGCGCGCCGGCCTTTCGCCGAACCCGAGCTTCGATCCGAACCGCTACGGCGAGGAGAACCGGTTCGTCGAAACGCTCGGCGTCAGCCCGTTCTATCATTGGTGTTCCCAGCAACGCATGCGCGAACGGCGAGGCTCGGCCAAGACATCGGCCACGCCCGCGATCCCGCTCGACGAGCTGCGGCGGGTCGTCGAGCCCGAGTTCGACCACGCCTTCTATCTCAGCCGCCAGGCCGATGTCCGGGAGGCCGGTCTCGAGCCGCTGAAGCACTTCCTCGAGCACGGCTGGCGCGAGGGGCGCGATCCCCATCCCCTCTTCAACAGCCAGTTCTATCTCGGCCGAGATCCCGACCTCTCCGCCTCGAACGTCAACCCGTTCTACCACTACCTCACGATCGGTAAGGCGCAGGGGCTGCGCGCCAATCCCATCGGCTTGAACCCCTATCCCGCGATGCGTGCGCCCGCCGACTGGAGCCGGGCGAGACCGGCCGCCGATACGGCCTCCGCGGAGTGGGTCGTCGTGATCCCGGTCTACCGCGGCTTCGACGAGACGCTGGCCGCGGTCCACGCCGTCCTGACCGCGCCGCAGCGGACACGCTTCGCGCTGCACCTCGTCAACGACCGCTCGCCCGACGCCGAGCTGACCTCCGTCATGGAGCGTCTCGCCGGCCAGAGGCTGTTCTCCTACGAGGCCAACCCGCTCAACCTCGGCTTCGTGAAGACCTGCAACCGCGCTTTGCGCCAGTTCGCCGACAAGGAGGTGGTACTGCTCAACGCCGACGCGCTGGTCTTCGGCGACTGGCTCGACCGCATGGCCGCTCACGCCCGCCGCGATCCGACGATCGCGACGATCACGCCGCTGTCGAACAACGCGACGATCTGCTCCTATCCCTCGACCAACGCCAACAATGTCGTCGAGCCCGAGGTGGACGCGCCGACGCTCGATCGTCTCGCCGCGCAGGTGAATGCCGGTCGGGTCAGCGAGCTGGCGACGGGCGTCGGCTTCTGCTTCTTCATGAGCCAGGCCAGCCGGCAGGCGATCGGCCTCTTCGACGAGGACGCGTTCGGCCGCGGCTACGGCGAGGAGAACGACTTCTGCCTGCGCGCCGCCAAGGCGGGCTACCGCAACGTGCTGGCGGAGGACATCTTCGCCTACCATCGCGGCGAGGTGTCCTTCGCCGACCTGACCGCCACCGAATACGGCCCGGGCCAGAAGGCGCTCCACGCCAAGCATCCGGACTATCTGTCGCGCGTCGGCCAGCACGTGCGCGCCGACCCCGGCCTGCGCGGGCGCATGCGGCTCGACCTGAAGCGTCTGGCCCGCTTCGCCGGGCCACGCGTCATGGTCTTCGTCAGCCACGCGCTCGCCGGCGGCATCGTCACCCACATCCGCCACCTCGAGGCGCGACTGCGCGACGAAGGCATCACGGTGGTGCACCTGCGCGTCGGCGTGAAGGACCGCTGGAGCGTCGAGGTGGCCTCCGACGCACCCGACGCGCCGTTCCTGCCCAACCTGCCCCCGACGTCCATCCACCAGATCGACGCCCTCCTCGCCGAGTTCCTTGGCTGGCTTTCGCCGGTGGCGATCCACCTGCATTCGCTGGTCGGCTTCGACTGGGACGCCACGACCAGCCTCTTGTCCCTCGTGCGCGAGACCGGCCTGCCCTATTATTTCACGCTGCACGACTATTCCGTCGTGTGCCACCGCAACGACCTGGTGCTCACCGATGGCCGCTATTGCGGCCTGCCCGCCGTGGACGTGTGCCGCCTCTGCGTGGAAGGCGACCGCACCTATCCCGAGGCGCTCGACCCGCATGTGCGGCGGCAGAGCTACGACGCCTTCCTACGTGGAGCGCAGGCCGTGTTCGCGCCTTCGCGCGACATCGCCGACAGGCTCGTAGGGGCGGGCGCGAGCTACGCTATTGCCGTACGTCCGCACGAGGAGGAGCCACTCGACGTGCCCATCATCACGACAACGGCGGATCGCAAGCTTCTGACCGTGGTCGTCGTCGGCGCGATCGGCGCTCACAAGGGATCGCACGTCCTGCTGAGCCTCGCCCGTGATGCGCAGGTTCGCGACCTGCCGATCCGCTTTCACTTGGTCGGCTATTCCGATGTGACCGAGGCGTTGAGGGGAGCCGGCGTCGAAGAGACGGGCCGCTATCGCGACGATGCCGAGGCGGCCGCGCTGGTCGCGGCGCTCGAGCCGCGCTGCATCCTGCTGCCGTCGATCTGGCCGGAGACGTTCTGCTACACGCTCTCGATAGCCTTCCGGCTGCGCGTGCCGCCCGTGGTCTTCGATCTCGGAGCGCAGGCCGAGCGGGTGAAGAGCGCCGGTTTCGGCTTCGTCCTGCCGCCGGCGTCGATGGACGACCCTTCCGGCCTCAACGACCGGCTTCTGGCGCTGACCGACTGCTCCGGCGCGACGCCGCCGGCGCAGGCCACGCCGCTCTATCCCTCGATCGTCGAGGATTACTACGGCCTGGTCGTGTCGGCACCCGCCCACTCGATCGCGCGCTCTGGATCGAGCGGCTTTCTGCAGGCTGTGTCCGACCGAGGACCCTGAACGGCAGACCCTTCCTTTCGTCCAGGTCGGGACTTGGGCCCGTTGACAGCGGGTCGCTTCCTTCTCGAAATGAGATGCCGGCGGAGCGATTGAATTGCGCTGTCGGCATCGTGAGGCTGCACCCTGGATGCCGCCGCGACGACCCGCAACTTCCATGAGTGGTGTGGATACCGCTCCAGCGGAGGACATCATGACAGAAGCAACGCTGTACGAACGTCTCGGCGGCTACAACGCCATCGCCGCGACCGCCGACGATCTGACCGAGCGCCTCTACGACAACGCCACGCTCAACGCCAACCCCGCCATCAAGGCCTTCCACGACAAGCAGGATCGTGCCGGCTTCAAGTACATTCTGACCAACTGGGTCGTGCAATACACGGGCGGTCCGAAGACTTATCACGGTCGCGCGCTGGGCGAGGCGCATGCGCACCTCAACATCACCGAACGCGAGTTCGATATCGTGATGACCGAGTGCCGAACCACATTCTACAAGTTCAACGTGCCCGAACACGAACTGGAGCAGCTGATGGGCATGCTCGAGAGCTACCGCGCCGAGGTGATCAAGGGCATGGACCATCATGCCGGGCATCCTCTGGAGGTTGCCCACGCCTGAGCGAGGCGCTCCGGACCATAGCCGGCGCTCGCCACCGGGCGCTGGCATACCGGACGGCGCGCCGCAGGCCGTGCTCTTGGATCGTGGCGATCGATCGGCTAGGTACGATGTCCCCCGACCTACAGCCGTGCCGTCCCCGGCGCACCGAGGCCCCTCGTGACGAGCAGCGTCCCCAATTCCTTCCGGCACGGCCCCGACGAGCGCGGCCGCTTCGGCCTCTACGGCGGTCGCTTCGTCGCCGAGACGCTGATGCCACTGATCCTCGAGCTCGAGCGCCAGTACGAGGCGACCAAGGACGATCCGAGCTTCAAGGCGGAGTTCGACGGGCTGCTGCGACACTACGTCGGCCGCCCCAGCCCGCTGTACTATGCCGAGCGCCTCACCACGCACCTGCGCGAGCGCGCCGAGGCCGCCGGCAAGAGCGGCGGCGCCAAGATCTACTTCAAGCGCGAAGAGCTGAACCATACCGGCGCGCACAAGATCAACAACGTGCTGGGGCAGATCCTGCTGGCGCGGCGGATGGGCAAGACCCGCATCATCGCCGAGACCGGCGCCGGCCAGCACGGCGTCGCCACGGCCACCGCCTGCGCCCGTTTCGGGCTCGAATGCATCGTCTACATGGGCGCCGTCGACGTCGAGCGGCAGAAGCCCAACGTCTACCGCATGAACATGCTCGGCGCGAAGGTGGTGCCGGTGCAGTCCGGCGCCCGCACCCTGAAGGACGCGATGAACGAGGCGCTGCGCGACTGGGTCGCCAACGTCCACGACACGTTCTACTGCATCGGCACGGCGGCCGGCCCGCACCCCTACCCGGCCATGGTGCGCGACTTCCAGTGCATCATCGGCGAAGAGACCCGCCGCCAGATGCACGAGGCCGAGGGGCGCCTGCCCGACTCGATCTTCGCCTGCATCGGCGGCGGCTCCAACGCCATCGGCATCTT
>CAZZWW010000141.1:0-7535 GCA_964657815.1 Vulcanimicrobiota bacterium
CGTAGTTGAAGTTGACGACGATCACGCTGACCAGCGGCAGCGCGGGCTGCGGCACCTCGACGGCCTGTCGCGCGGGGGCATCGATGTCTACCGATCCCGTCATCGCCCTTCCGCCAGCCGATCGTGGTCGCCGCTCTTCCCACAGGGCTATCGGCCTGACAAGGCGGGGGGCTCGACGACGACCGCTCGGAGCACGGACCGGAGATCCCTTCTCCCCTGCGGGAAAACGGGTTTTCCTGCGGGCTGACCCCTTGCGTCCATACCGCGCCGGCTCGAGGCGCAGCAAAACGGCCGCTCGTGCGTTTGTCGGTCTCCGGGAGAGGAATCGCATGACGCGGAAGGCGACGCTCCGCCTGCTCTTAAACAGCGCTGCTGGTCGGCCCTTGCCCCGGATGGGCGGCGACGCACCACTGCCGCGCTCTCGCCGGTCGGCACCATGCACGCCACCTTACCCGCCACGACGGCGGCCCGGCGGTCAACCTCGGCGGCTTCGACCCATGCGGATCCTGACGATGCCCAAGCTTCACCTCGTCCTGTCGGTTCTCGCGCTGCTGGCCGCGACCTCCTCCGCCCAGGCCGGACCCGACCCGAGCTGGCGCGGCGACCGGCCCGGCGCGCATCACCGGATCGACCTCGCGACCCTGCCGCCGCCCTACGCCACGCGCTCGGCGAGCAACGGCCCGTCGCAGGCCCCGATCCCGCCGGGCGCCCTGCCGAAGGCGCCGCCCGGCTTCACCGTCGCGCGGTTCGCGACCGGCCTCGACGCGCCGCGCGCGATCCGCGTGGCGCCGAACGGCGACGTCTTCGTCGCCGAGACCGCCGGCGGCCGCATCCGCGTGTTGCGGGCCGCGCCGGGCGCGGCGCAGGCGGCGAGCGTCGCGGTCTTCGCCACCGGTCTCGACGAGCCCTTCGGCATCGCCTTCTATCCGCCGGGTCCCGAGCCCCGCTGGCTCTACGTCGCCGAGACCAACGGCGTCGTGCGCTTCCCCTACCGTTCCGGCGACACGCGGGCCTCCGGCGAGCCGGAGACGGTGGTGGCGCAGCTCGCCGCCTCGATGGGCGGGCACTCGACGCGCGACATCCGCTTCAGTCCCGACGGCACCCGGATGCTCGTCTCGGTCGGCTCGGGCTCCAACGTCGCCGACGGGATGCCGCGCCGGCCGCCGCCGGACTTCGTCGCCGGCCACCCGCTCGGGGCCGCCTGGGGCAACGAGGCCGACCGTGCCGACGTGCTCTCGTTCACGCCCGAGGGCAAGGACCGCCGCATCCTCGCCACCGGCCTGCGCAATTGCGTCGGCCTCGCCCTGCAACCCAAGACCGACGCGCTGTGGTGCGCGGTGAACGAGCGCGACGGGCTCGGCGACGACCTCGTGCCGGACTACGTCACCCATGTCGCGCCGGGCGGCTTCTACGGATGGCCGTGGTTCTACCTCGGCAACCACGAGGACCCTCGGCTGAAAGGCACACGCACCGACCTGACCTTCAAGGCGACGCTGCCCGACGTGCCGATCCAGGCGCATTCCGCGGCCTTGCAGATCGCCTTCTACGCGCCGCCGGCCGGCGCCGCGGCGGCTTTCCCGCCGGACTACGACGGCGACGCCTTCGTGACGCTGCACGGCTCGTGGAACCGGTCGCTGCGCACCGGCTACAAGGTGATCCGCATCGCCATGAAGGACGGCGTGCCGACCGGCGGCTACGACGACTTCCTCACCGGCTTCGTGGCGTCCGACGAGGCGGTCTGGGGGCGCCCGGTCGGCGTCGCGGTGGCGGCGGACGGCGCGCTGCTCGTCGGCGAGGACGCCAACGGAGTGATCTACCGGGTCGCGCCGACGGCGGAGCGCGCGGGGCTCAGCCCTTCCAGTGCAGCGCGGTGATCAGCGTGAACAGCCGCCGCGCGGTGTCGCGGTCGCAGGCGATCTTGCCGGAGAGGCGCTCGAGCAGCAGCTCGGCGCCCTCGTCGTGGAGGCCGCGGCGGCCCATGTCGATGGCCTCGATCTGCGCCGCCGTCTGGGTGCGGATGGCGTCGAAATAGCTCTCGCAAACCATGAAATAGTCGCGCAGGATCTTCTTGAACGGCGTCAGCGAGAGGATGTGCACGGCCTTCTGCTCGCCGTCGCCGCCGGCGATGTCGAGCATCAGCTTGGCCTCGTGCAGCGCGATGGAGAGCGAGTAGGGCCCGTCCTGCTTGCCGGGCAGGCCGAAGCTGTTCTCCTCGATCAGGTCGTAGATCGCGATCTGGCGCTCGTGCTCCTGGTCGGGGCTGCCGATGCCGATGGAATCGCCGTCGAGGTGCACCGCCTTCAGGCGGTCGGTCTTCTCGCTGGTCATGCCGCGTCCCGGCTCTTCGAAAACGACGGCTTGGCGACGGGCGGCGCCCATTGTCCCAGCCGCATCGCGACCGAACGCGCGTGGGCGGAAAGGCCCTCGGCCTCGCCCAGCGTCACCGCCGCCGGTCCGATGCGCTGCAGCGCCTCCTCCGAGCACTTCAGGATGGAGGTCTTCTTGACGTAGTCGAGCACGTTGAGGCCGGACGAGAACCGCGCCGAGCGCGCCGTCGGCAGCACGTGGTTGGAGCCGCCGACGTAGTCGCCGACGGCCTCGGGCGTGTGGGCACCGAGGAAGATCGCGCCGGCGTTGCGGATCGCGCCGGCGAGGCGCTCCTCGTCGGCCGCGATGATCTCGAGGTGCTCGGGCGCGATGCGGTCGGCCAGCGGCACGGCCTCGTCGAGGCTCGGCACCAGGATCACGGCGCCGTAGTCGCGCCAGCTCGCGCCCGCGATCTTGCCGCGAGGCAGGGTCACCAGTTGCGCCTCCACCGCGCGCTCGACGGCGCCGGCGAGGCGGGGATCGTCGGTGATGAGGATCGACTGCGCCGCCTCGTCGTGCTCGGCCTGGGCCAGGAGGTCGGCGGCGACCCACGCCGGCTCGGCGCCGCCGTCGGCCAGGATCAGCACCTCCGAGGGGCCGGCGATCATGTCGATGCCGACCGTGCCGAACACCTGGCGCTTCGCCGCGGCGACATACGCGTTGCCCGGCCCCATGATCTTCATCACCGGCGCGATGGTCTCCGTCCCATAGGCGAGCGCGGCGATCGCCTGGGCGCCCCCGACGCGGTAGATCTCGTCGACGCCGGCGAGGTCGGCGGCGGCGAGCACCAGCGGGTTGAGGCGCCCGTCGGGCGAGGGCACCACCATGACGAGCCGCTCGCAGCCCACCACCTTGGCCGGCACGGCGTTCATCAGCACGGACGAGGGATAGGCGGCCGTGCCCCCC
Source organism: Vulcanimicrobiota bacterium (assembly GCA_964657815.1). Taxonomy (GTDB): domain Bacteria; phylum Pseudomonadota; class Alphaproteobacteria; order Rhizobiales; family Beijerinckiaceae; genus RH-AL1. Next base: position 3,274 of record CAZZWW010000141.1, read on the forward strand.
GGCACGTAGAGGCCGACGGCCTGGATCGCCGTCCAGCGCCAGCCCAGCTCGACGCCGAGCGCGTCGGTGAAGCGCAGGTCGTCCGGCACCTGTTTCACGTGAAACGCGCGGATGCGCTCGTGGGCGAGGCGCAGCGCGTCGAGATCCTCGGCGCGGCAGGCTTTCACCGCGGCGGCGATCTCGGCGGCCGTCACGCGCAGCCCGAGGCGGCCGAGGTCGACGCGATCGAACCGCTGCGAGAGCCGGATCAGGGCGGCATCGCCGTCGGCGCGCACCTCCTGGATGATGGCGCGCACGGCGGTATCGACATCCTCCGACACCTCGCGCTTGGTCGCGAGCAGCGCGGCGAAGGCGGCTTCGAAATCAGGGCTCCGGCTGTCGAGGCGCAGGGCCATGCGTGTTCTCCGGAGGGGCCAGGAATTGGGCGGCGTGACCCCGTTCCTTAGCTTCGCGCCGCTCCGATGCAAAGCGCGGATCGCTACCAGATGTAGCGCAGGCCGCCCTTGCCACCGTAGACCTGCTCCTCGCCGGAGAACTCGCCCTCGAAATTGACGAACAGCGAGAGGTGGCCGTCGAGCGAGGTCTCGGCGCCGAGCTTGGTTTGCGCGGCGTTGCGCGCGGGGCGGGCACCCTGCACGAGGAAGGTCGCGCCCGGCAGCGAGATGAAGCCGTTGGTGAGGTTCCGCTGCGGCGAGAACTCGTGGAGGTAGGCGAGGCTGGCCACCGGGCGGATGGCGAGGCCGCCGAAGCTGGCGGTGCCGTCGATGCGGACGCCGAGGAAGCCGGGAACGTCGGCGACGGTCTGGCCGAAGCTCTGCAGCGCGAACGGGCTGGCGACCCCGTTGGTCGCGTATTCGCTGAAGCCGTTGGTCGCCAGCTGGGCGATCTCGAGCGCGACGAACGGGGTGAAGCGCACCACCGGCGTGCCGAAGCCGGCATCGCGGCTGATCGAGTGGCCGGCCTCGAGCCGCTCCCGGATCTCGGTGGAGCCGAAGGCGGCGCGTTCGTTGGCCATCCCGAAGCCGCCGAACCCGCCGACGCTGCGGTTCGTCGTGTTGGAGAACTCCGAGACGCTGGTGATGCTCTGGAGGTAGTTCGCGCCGGACGTAAAGGCGCCGTAGACCGACGCGTGGAAGCCGACGGCCGAGCCGCTCGTGGCGCGCTGTTTGACCGAGAAGTCGGTGCCGCTGCCGCCGAGCGAACCGCCGAGCAGCAGGCCCGGCACGATCTCGGTGTCGGCCCCGACCTCGCCGCCGAAGAAGTCGCCGGTCTGGCGCGCCGTGCCGAGGCCGCCGTCGCCGTTGATGGCGAAGGCGCCGCCGGTGCCGGACGCCCAGACGCGGTAGTGCCGCGCCGGAAGCGGCGCCGCGACGGCCGGCTGCGGGGCGAGGTCGGCCAGCTCGCGGACGGGGGCGCCGGCGGTCGGCTGGACCCGCCACAGGCCGATCTGGTCGCCGACGGTCTCGGAGAAGGCGCGGCCGGCGCGGATGTTGGTGGTCTGCGACCCGACGAGGCCTTCGCCCGAGAGCTGGTCGTAGGCGCCCCGCGCGCCCGCGGCGGACAGCGTGAAGAGGCTGTTCAGCACCGCGCTGCCGGCGTCGTCGGTCGGCCGGGCGCCGATGCCGGTCAAGGCGTTGCCGAACGCCCGCTGGTTGCCGGTCGCGGCCACGGCGGAGAAGGAGACGTCGTTGCGCGCGAGGTTGAGGTAGGCGTCGTGGCTGTCGTAGCTCAGCGTGGGCGTGAGAAAGGCGAGGTTGGTCGTGACCCCGCCGAAGGTGCCGCTGACGCCTTGGGCGGCGGTGAGGATGTCATAGCGCGTGCGCGGCAGGAAGGTCGCTCCGTCGGCGCTCACCACGACGTTGGCGCCGCCGAGCGTCGCCGTCCCGGAGACCAGCGTGCTGTCGGCCTGGGTCGGGGTGGCGCGGACGGCGTAGGTCGAGCCCGGCGCGAAGACCAGAGGGCCGGAGACGTTCAGCGCGCCGATGGTCGCGGACGCGCCGGGCGCCAGCGTGCCGCCGGAGAGGACGGTGACGCCGGCCACGGTGCCGTTGCCCGACAGCGTGCCGCCGGCATTCACGGTCGTGGCGCCGGTGATCGTGCCGTCGGCCTCGAGCGCGCCTCCGCTGCCGATCGCGACGGCCGTGGTGACCTGGTCGGTCGGCCCCAGCGCCAGCGAGCCGGTCACGTCGCCGAAATAGCCGGCGGCCGAAGAGAGGTCGACGCGGGTGTAGTAACTCAGGGGCGTGCCGTAGTAGGCGACGAACGCCTGCCCCTCGGTGTCGACGAGGATCTGGTCGATCGTGCTGGTCTGCAGACTGGCGAGCGTGCCCCCACTTGGCGCGATCCTCCGCGCGGCCGCCGTGTCGCCGCCATACAGCGGCGCCAGCGAGAGTGCGATGTCCGGGCCGCCGGCGGGCTCGGGCTCGCGTGGGGCCTGGGCATAGGTCAAGGTCGGCAGCCCGGTCGTGTCGATCTGCTGCGCCTCGACCCCGCCGGCGAGGATGCCCGTCGCGGCAATCGCGAGCGCGGATGCAGCGGACAGGACACGCATGGAACGCTCTCCGACACCCGATGGCGGCGTGCAGAGTCATACCAACATATCAGGACGCCTGCGCATCGCGTTGCGCAAAGCGGTCGAGTGCGTTTTCCATGGCACAGCCGACCGCCCGAGCCGGCCGCGAGGGAGCGCTACCAGACGTAGCGCAGGCCCCCCTTGCCGCCGTAGACCTGGGCCGCGCCCGAGAATTCGCCGTCGAAGTCGGCGAACAGCGACAGGTTGCGGCCGAGCGAGGTCTCGGCGCCGAGCTTGGTCTGCGCGGCGTTGCGCGCGGGGCGGGCGCCCTGCACGAGGAAGGTCGCGCCCGGCAGCGAGATGAAACCGTTGGTGAGGTTCCGCTGCGGCGAGAACTCGTGGAGGTAGGCGACGCTGACGACCGGGCGGATGGCGAAACCGCCGAAGCTGGTCGCGCCGTCGAGCCTCAGGCCGACGAAGCCGGGGATGTCGGCGACGGTCTGGCCGAAGCTCTGCAGGCCGTAGAGGTTGGCGACGCCGTTGGACGCATATTCGCTGAAGCCGTTGGTCGCCAGCTGGGCGATCTCGAGCGCGACGAAGGGCGTGAAACGGACCTCCGGCGTGCCGAAGCCGGCATCGCGGCCGAAGGAATGGCCGGCCTCGACGCGCTCGCGGATCTCGGTCGAGCCGAACGCGGCGCGCTCGTTGGCGACGCCGACGGCGCCGAAGCCGCCGACGCTGCGATTGGTGGTGTTGGAGAAGTCGGAGAAGGCCGTCACGCTCTGCAGGTAGTTCGCACCGGAGAAGAAGGCGCCGTAGATCGAGGCGTGGAAGCCGGTCGCCTGGCCGCTCGTGGCGCGCTGGTTGACCGAGAAGTCCGTGCCGCTGCCGCCGAGCGCGCCGCCGAGCAGCAGGCCCGGCGTGATCTCGGTGTCGGCGCCGACCTCGCCGCCGAAGAAGTCGGCCCGTTCGCGCGCCGTGCCCAGGCCGGCGTTGCCGTCGATATTCAAGGCGCCGCCGAAGCCGGAGGCCCAGACGCGATAGTGCGGCACGATCGGGGCGGCCAGCGGCAGCCGACGCGCCGGCAGGTCGGCCAGTTCGCGGATCGGCGCACCGGCGGTCGGCGGGAAGCGCCACAGGCCGATCTGGTCGCCGACGCTCTCGGTGAAGGCGCGGCCGGCGCGGATGTTGGTGGTCTGCGAGGCGACGAGGCCCTCGCCCGAGAGCTGGTCGTAGGCCGCCTGCGCGCCGGAGGCGGACAGCGTGAAGAGGCTGTTCAGGACCGCGCTGCCGGCGTCGCTGGTCGGACGCATGCCGACGTTGGTCAAGGCCGTACCGACGGCGCGCTGGTTGGCGGTCGCGGCGACCGACGTGAAGGACACGTCGTTGCGGGCCAGGTTGAGGTAGGCGTCGTTGGCGTCGTAGCTCAGCGAGGGCGTGAGGAAGGCGAGGTTGGTCGTGACCCCGCCGAAGGTGCCGTTCACCCCGCCGTTCGCCGTGAGGATGTTGTAGCGCGTGCGCGGCAGGAAGGTGCCGCCGGCGCTCACGGCGACGTTGGCGCCGCCGAGCGTGGCCGTGCCGGAGACCACGGTGTTGTCGGCCTGGGTCGGGGTGGCGCGCACGGCGTAGGTCGAGCCCGACGCGAAGACCAGCGGACCGGAGACGTTCAGCGTGCCGATCGCGCTCGCTGCGCCCGGCGCCAGCGTGCCGCCGGAGAGGACGGTGACGCCGGCCACGGTGCCGTTGCCCG
>CAZZWW010000142.1:0-7522 GCA_964657815.1 Vulcanimicrobiota bacterium
CGCTGAGCCTCTAGAGCGCGAAGGGTCCGAGGTCCGACACCGGCTCGCCGGGCCCGGCGATCTTGGGGCGGATGCCGGCAGCGTCCGGTTCCAGCGAGCCCTCCGGCAAGTCCGGCCACCAGCGCCTGACGTCGGCGGCGAACCCCTCCGCCCGCCCGGCGTCGACGGCATAGTCCAGCGTCTCGACCCACTCGACGTCGGGCCCGAACCGCCCGTTGCCACCCGGATCGATCGTGAGATGGGTGCCGATGCCGCCCGGCACCGGCAGAGGGTAGATCAGACGCGAGAACGGCACGGGCGCGGTGCAGCGAAAGTAGTGACCCTTCGCCATGAAGGCTTGCGGCACGTGTCGCGCGTCGAGCCCGTCGATCGCACGCGCCAGCGCCGGGGCGCCATGCCCGGCGGCGTTGACCATCTGGCGGCAGCCGATCCGCATCGGCGCGGCGCCGCCGATCTCCAGGGTGAAACCTCCGTTCTCCACCCAGGCATGGTCGAGCTGCGCCTGGAAGGCGGTCACCGACCCGTATTCCTCGGCCTCGGCCCGCAACGCCTCCAGTAGAGCGTGGGCGTCGATCACCCCTGTCGAAGGCGAGATCAGGGCCGAGGTGCAGCGCAGCGCCGGCTCCAGTCGGCTCGCCTCCGCGCCATCGATGCGACGCAAGTCGCGGACACCGTTCTCGACGGCGCGGGCGGCGATCCGGTCGAGCTCCGCGTCATCGGTCGACGAGGTCGCCACCACCAGCTTGCCCCGACGCAGGCAGGGCACGCCGTGGAGTTCGGCGAAGGCGTAGAGCAGCTCGCGCCCGGCGACGCAGAGCTGGGCCTTGAGGCTTCCGGGATGGTAGTACAGTCCGGCGTGGATGACGCCGCTGCCACGTCCGGATGTTCCGGCACCGAGCCCCGCGGCGGCCTCCAGGCAGAGCACCTGCCGTCCGGCTCGCGCCAGATCGCGGGCGATCGCGAGGCCGACGACACCTGCGCCGACGACGACGCAATCCACATGATCCATCGGCGCGCTTTCCCCTGCCAGGGACGCTTAGCTTGATAAACGCCGCCGCAAAACTGATATGAGCGGCGTCCGAGACGTCTCTTTTGCGCAGAGCATCATGAACGAACCCAAGCCCGATTTCGCCAACACCAATTCCGAGGCCGCGGCCGCAGAGGCGGTGAACGGCGCCTCGGCGCCCGGGACCGCCGCCCCCGAAAGCACGGAGCCCGATCCCTTCAAGGTCCTGGAGGCGTTGCAGGCGGAGAATGCCGAGCTGAAGGATCGCTCGCTGCGCACGCTCGCCGACATGGAAAACCTGCGCCGGCGCACCGAGCGCGAGGTCGGCGACGCCAAGGCTTACGGCGTGACGTCGTTCGCGCGCGACATGCTGACCTTCGCCGACAACCTGCGCCGCGCAGTCGAAGCCGTGCCGCCCGAGGTCCGCGACGAGGCCGAGCCGCGGCTCAAGAGCTTCATCGAGGGCATCGAGCTGACCGAGCGCGACTTCCTCTCGAGGCTCAACCGCTTCGGCGTGAAGAAGCTGGAGCCGATGGGCAAGCGCTTCGATCCCAACATGCACGAGGCCCTGTTCGAGGTGCCGGACGAGAGCGTCCCGGCAGGCACGGTCATGCAGATCGTCGAGCAGGGCTACGCGATCGGCGACCGCGTGCTGCGCCCGGCCAAGGTCGGCGTGTCCCGCGGTGGTCCGAAGGCAGACGGGTCGCAGAGGCCGAACTGATCGGCCTCAACGCTCGGTCAGCACCTTCGGCGCGTCGGGCCGCGGGTCGGGCACGAAGCCGGCGGCGTTCGGCATCCGCACCTTCGGCAGGCGCGCGGCATTCATCGTCGCGTCAGCCCCGACGATCTTGTCCTGCGCGAGGATGTAGGCGACCACCGCATAGACTTGATCGTCCGAGAGCGATCCGGGCGCGTTGAACGGCATGGCGCGCTTGACGTAATCGAACAGCGTGGTGGCGTAAGGCCAGCTGCTCTCGACGGTTTTCACCGGCGTCTTCGCCGTGAGCGTGCCCCTCCCGCCGACCAGCGCGGGACCACCGGTCGCCTTGACGCCCTGCAATTTGTCGCCATGGCAGGCGGCGCACTGCCCGGCGTAGACGAGTGCGCCATCCGACGCGGTGCCGTGCCCCGCCGGCAGCCCCGCCCCGCTCGGCGGGATCGAGACCTCGCCGGCAAGGTCGGCCGGCCAGATCGGCGTGCCGAAAACCGGCACCGGCGGCGCGGCGAGAGCGGGACCGGCCAGCCCTGCGAAGAGGCCCGCGACGAGCATCCGCGCGAGCCGCACCTCAAGCCGCCGCACGGCCGATGCTCCCATCTGCGCCGACGCTCCAGGCCTGGAGGCCGTTGTAATGGTAGTAGGCGTTGAGGCCGCGCGCGGCGACCAGCGCCTCTCGGGTCGGCTGGACGTAGCCGGTCTGGTCGGTGCAGCGGCTGAGCAGGGTCGCCGGGCCGCCGTCCCACATCCAGGGCAGCGAGAAGCGCACCGTGCAGATCGGCTCCGGCGTACCGTCGAACTGCGCGCTGGCCCAGGTCCGGCCGCCGTCCACCGACACCTCGACCCCCGTGATCCGGCCTCGGCCCGACCAGGCCAGCCCGGAAATGTCGTAGTAGCCCGGGCCGGGCAGCCGCATCTCGCCCGAGGGAAAGGTGATGACCGACTTAGCGTCCATAGCGAAGACGAACTGCCACGCTTTTCCGTCCGGCATCAGGTCGGTGTAGCGCGACGTCTCCTCGCGGGTCATGAACGGTTCACGGCTGACCTCGAGCCGGCGCAGCCACTTGATGTGGGTGTTGCCCTCGTAGCCCGGCAGCAGCAGGCGCAGCGGATAGCCCTGCTCCGGCCGGATCGCCTCGCCGTTCTGGCCGTAGGCCAGCACCGCATCGCTCATCATCTTCTCCAGCGGGATCGAGCGGGTCATCACCGCACCGTCGGCACCCTCGGCGAGCACCCAGCGCGCCTCGGGGTCGATGCCGACCTGCGCGGCGACGACCGAGAACGGCACGCCGGTCCAGTCCGAGGTGCTGAGCAGGCCGTGCGAGCGCTGCACCGAAGGCGCGATCGCGCCGTTGTACTCCGAGCCGGTGTTGCCGGAGCACTCGATGAAGTGGCGACGGGTGACGGCCGGGAGGCGGCGAAGCTCGGCGATCGAGAAGCGCTTGGCCGTCGTCACCAGTCCGTGCACCGCGAGCGAGTGGCGCGCCGGGTCGATCGTCGGGATGCCGTTGTGGTGACGCTCGTAATGCAGGCCGGACGGCGTCAGGTTGCCGAGCGTGGCGGCGAGCGGGGTGAGGCTCCAAGTCGTGTAGACGGTCGGGTTGGGCGCCAGAACGCGTACCGCCGTCTCGAACTGCGAGCGCGTGCCGTAGCCGCCATCCTCGCCCGTGGGTCGGCCCTGCGCCTTGGTGGGATCGGGCGCGACGTCGTAGTGCACGGCGCCGGGCGGAGCGCTGGGCGCGGCGGCGGCGGAACGTCCGAGCAGCGGCAGCGCGGCCAGCGAGGAGCCGGCGGCGAGGAGGAGCCGGCGGCGGCCCTGGTCGGCCTGCGGGAACATGCCCTCGCGGCACGGACAGGCCTCGTCGGGCCGCTCGCTGTGCGTTTTCTGCGCTTCGAAGTCTCGATCCTGCATGTCGCCGTTCTAGCCGGCAGCGCATTGAAGAGCCATCGTGCGAACGACGCATCGCCATGGTAGCGTCGGCGTACGTCCCAATCGAACAGCCATCATGAACATCCGCGCCCGAGTTCTCACCACCCGTGCGGCCGATGGCCTTCCCCGCCGACGCTTCACCGTGGCCGAGGTCGAAGCCATGGTCGCCGCCGAAATCATGGAGGAGGACGAGCGCGTCGAGCTGATCGGCGGGGAGCTGGTGCCGGTGTCGCCGAAGGGACACCGCCACGAGCTGGTCAAGACGGAGCTTCTGAAGCGCTGGTATCGCGCCGCGCCCGGAGGCACGGAACTCACACCCGAGACGACGTTCCGTTTGTCCGAGGACACCTACCTCGAGCCAGACGTCGTGATCTACAAGAGGTCGGACGGGCTCAAGGGCCTCGACGGAAGCACCGCCCTGCTGGTGGTCGAGATCGCCGATTCCTCGCTGCGCTACGACATCGGCCGGAAGGCTTTGCTCTACGCCGGCTTCGGCGTACGCGAACTTTGGGTCATCGACGCCGTGCAGCTGCGGCTGCGGGTGTTCCGGCAGCCCTCGCAGGAGGGCTACGGCGAGACCATCGACCTCACTGCCGACGACAGCTCGGTGCCGGCGTTCGCCGCCAGCGCGTTCGCCTTGCGGCTGGACGATCTCGACATCGATTGATCGCGACTGCTCGTTCGATGTTGGAAACGGTTCACTCCAAGCGATCCGATCCCTTGATCTTCCGAGGTTTGCCTAAACATCAGCGCGAGGACACGCCTTACGAACCGTCTTCGCTCGTGGCAAGCTCGAATGTGTCGAACTGCGGCCATTCATTTCCACTGTAGGTAAAACCTTCGAGCCACTTCAAGCGACCGTCTTCGATCATGACAACAAAACCGACAGGTTCTACATTATCGAGGCTACCGCCGATTTGATTTACGTCGCCATCAAGTGCTTCTGCAAACATTCTTGGAGTGTCTTTATCGAAAACGGTGATAAAACCCGAGCCATTGATATCCCGATGATCGATGTATTGCGCGAATTGCGACAATGTAGGAACATTGGCGTCTGCCACGAGACGTGTGATCGCGCCACATGCAAGATCGTATTCCAATTGCACCTGCGTAGTCGCATCCATCTCGAGGTCCTGTCATGAGAGAAGACGGGGCAACGTAAGCAGTCCCGACTTCCGCATTACGCAAGACGTTCGCGCCCCTGCGAGCCGCCGATCCTCACGCCCTTGCCATACCGCCGCCGAAACCTTGTCGAAGAGCACGCGCGGGCCGAACCGCAGGGTGATGTCGGAGATGTGGAACACGCCCGGCTTGTCGCGCGTGCGCTGCGCACCCGATCGAGAGATCGCCGAGGTCGAGCTCGTAATCTTAAATTTTCATCACCGCAACTGGTAACGGTCCTTCAGATTTCTGCAGGATCTTTACTTTTACTTTATCTCCTGGCCAGAATTCCCAGGTTTCGATTTCCCTATCAATATCCGCTGGCGCAATTTCGAAACGCATGTCTCCTAAAGCAAAAGCTAGGACCGGTCGCCACACATCAACGCCTTCATCTAAGAGCCGCACATAGATTGTATAACTAGTATTTAAATCCTGGTCCGCCAACATGTATGATTCCTCCGGAGTTGTTGTCGATGATAACAGACTGACCGCTCGAAGGATTGATATAGCGTGTTGCAGGGCCTCCTGTCTGAAAATTGGTGGCTGGCACCTGCTCTCCCTTCTTCACAGCATCGTCGATCTGCTCCTGCGTCCACCATCTCTGCTTCATTTGCCGCTGCAATTTGTCCTTATTCTCAATCGGATCGTTTGTTCGCTCCGGTGGCTTCTCGTCGCAGCCTGCGCATCCTTGTTGGACATCCTCTTCCGAGGAGAGGTCTTCCTTAGGACCGCCTCATCGAGACGCAAAAGCGGCACCCGCTTCAGCGTTGCCGTTTACTCGCCCCTCTAATGTTACGTCGTAGGTGGCGGAGAAACCGGATTTGCCGCAGACATCCACTCTGGCGCGCGGGAAAACCGACGCCTCCGCCCCCTGCTCGAAATGTACTTCGTCACACGAGGCTAGCCCAATCAAATTTGTTTGCCAGCAAATCATCAATGAATTCATCAAATGAATGACATAGTATGCGATCCTCAAATAGCAGTGATACTGCTGAATGCTCGTCGGTAAGATCGCAAACAAAAAAATCTGATCCGATCAAGATATCTCCTATCGGAGCTGCTCTGCCGATGAACGGCTTACCATAGTCCTCGCGTCTTCGCCTGCTGATTGTACCCAAATCCCACAATTCAATGTATAGACCGCCTGGCAAATCATCGAACCCGTTGCAGAGTCTGTAAAATGCCAGTGTCGATGCCGCAGCTGGCGCACCAAGTTCTCTTTCTAACTCGACTTGATCGCCTGTTGCGAGAGGCTTTCCAGCCCTTGCCCCTCGCCGAAGCAACCGCGCCTTTTGGCAAGCAGCAGTCTCTTGATTCATTTTATTAGTCCTTGTATTGCTTGAAGCCTTAGAGCCTGCGTGCCAATCTTATCCTTTCCGGCCGAAATAGCATCTTGCGCTACTTGGCCATAGTTCTGGAGCGTGTCCTTAGTCACACCATCTGGAAGCGTTACATTTTCGCCAGAATTGGGGCGATCAACGATGATCGGCAAGAGCAGGAAGCGGCGCTCGTTGTGCGAACACGGGATGTTCCGATCCTCCGAGCGCAGCTCCTGCGAGAACTAGCGCCGCTGCTTTACCCGTCGGTCATCCCCGTGCAGCCTCGATGGATCTGTGTCGCAGTATCAGGTGCCGACGCGCCCGAAGGCGGCCTGATCGGGCTTGTCACCGGCGCGTGGTTCTCTGTTGATCTTCTCTGGTTGCCGGAGCACCATCGTGGACAGGGTCTCGGCACCGCAGTCCTTGCGAGGGCGGAAGAAGAGGCAGCGCGAATGGGATGCCGCGGAGCTACGGTCGGCACATCCAGTCCTGGAGCGCGCCGCTTTTACGAAGGCCGAGGCTACCTCCCCCGGCTCGAGCTTCCAGAACTCTATCCCGGCCTGATCCAGACCACCCTGCAGAAGACGTTCGCGCCCATTTGAGCAGTGTAACCTCCCGCCCTTGCCATCGTCCCGCGCCCGCGCGACAAGCCGGCGTGCTCCACATCTCCGACATCACCCTGCGGCTCGGCCCGCGCGTGCTCTTCGACAAGGCCTCGGCCGCCCTGCCCGAGGGCGCCCGCATCGGATTCGTCGGGCGCAACGGCACCGGGAAGACCACGCTCTTCAAGATGATCGCCGACGAGCTGCAGCCGGACCTCGGCGAGCTCTCGATCCCCAAGGCGATGAAGATGGGCCGCGTCGAGCAGGAGGCGCCGGGCGGTCCGGGCAGCCTCATCGACTTCGTGCTCGCCGCCGACCTGGAGCGCGCCCGCCTCATGATCGAGGCGGAAACCGCGACCGATCCCCACCGCATCGCCGACATCCAGACGCGTCTCGTCGACATCGACGCGCACTCGGCTCCCGCTCGCGCCGCGCGCATTCTCGCTGGGCTGGGCTTCGACTTCGAGGCGCAAAGCCGCCCCCTGTCATCCTATTCCGGCGGTTGGCGCATGCGCGTGGCGCTCGCTGCGGTGCTCTTCGCCGAGCCAGACCTGCTGCTGCTCGACGAGCCGACCAACTACCTCGATCTCGAGGGCACGCTCTGGCTGATCGACTATCTCCAGCGCTACCCCGCCACCATCCTCGTCATCTCCCACGATCGCGACATGCTGGACGCGGTCTGCGACCACATCCTGCACCTCAACCACAGCAAGCTGACGCTGTGGACCGGCAATTACACGAGCTTCGAGAAGCAGCGCCGCGAGCAGCAGGCGATCGAGCAGAAGCACA
>CAZZWW010000143.1:0-7476 GCA_964657815.1 Vulcanimicrobiota bacterium
TTACGCCGAGGTCGAGCCGATCACCGGCAAGCCGTTCTCCTCCAAGCAGCTGCGCGAGTGCTACCGCATCGGCGCTGAGCGCTTCGGCTGGAAGAATCGCCCGCTCGAGCCGCGCCGGATGCGCGACTCCGACGGGCTGCTCGTCGGCTGGGGCATGGGCACGGCGCTGTTCCCGGCCAACCAGTTCCCCGGCGCCGCCAAGGCGATCCTGCGGGCCGACGGCTCCGCGCGCGTCGAGTGCGGCTCGCACGACATGGGGCAGGGGGCGTGGACCGCTCTGTCGCAGATCGCCGCCGACGCCATGGGCGTCGGCTACGGGGCCATCGACTTCGACATGGGCCATTCCGAGCTGCCGGGCACCACCATCACCGGCGGCTCGGGCGGGACGGCGACCGCCGGACTGGCGATCTACGTGGCCGGGCAGGACGTGGTGCGCCAGCTCGGGGCGCTGGCCACGCGGGACGAACGCTCGCCGCTCTTCGGCGCCGGCAACGCCGGCCTGATGCTGCACGGGGGTCGCCTGGTGCGGCAGGACGACGAGAGCCGCGGCGAGGCGGTGACGGCGATCATGGCGCGCGCCGGGGTCGCGGAGATCGCCGGCAAGGGCGAGTCCGGGCCGGATCAGGCGATCGCCAAGACCTTCGCGCTCTGCGCGCACGGCGCCGTCTTCGCCGAGGTCAAGGTCGATCCCGATCTCGGCCAGGTCCGCTGCACCCGGCTCGTCGGCGCCTTCGCCACGGGGCGCATCGTCAACCCGCGCATGGTCGACAGCCAGCTCAAGGGCGGCATGATCTGGGGCGTCAGCTTCGCGCTCCACGAGCACGCCGCGTTCGACAGGCGCTCGGGACGGCCGATGAATCCCAATCTCGGCGAGTACCACGTGCCGGTGAACGCCGACATTCCGCACGTCGAGGCGATCAGCGTGGAAGAGGACGATCCTCACGTGAACCCGCTTGGGATCAAGGGCGTCGGCGAGATCGGCATCACCGGCACGGCCGGCGCCGTGGCCAACGCGGTCTGGCACGCCACCGGCGTGCGCGTGCGCGAGACGCCGATCACGTTGGACAAGCTGCTCTGACCGGGCAGGCCCTTCCTTCCCCCGCGATCGGGAAAAGGAAGGGCATCGGCCTGTGTCGCCGCCTGCGCTGGGGAACTTCGGACCTGTGCCGTGCGTCTTGTTCGCGCGCGCATATGGCGCGCCGCCCGGAGCCAGCCTTGCGTTTCTCAGCCTTCGCGTTCGCCACTGTCCTGGCCGCCATGTCCACCGCTGCCGCCGCGCAAGCCGTGGGCGTCCCAGGCAACCCGGAGGTGGCCGACCCGGCCGCCGCGGCGGCGCCGTCCGACCGGAAAACACCGGCGGAGCTGGTCGGGAAGTCGACGCAGGACCTCACCCGCGGCGACGTCTCCGCCGCCGTGAAGAACGACGTCAAGGCGCTGCGGCGCGGGCCGCTGCTGATCCACGGCAATTATTGCGGCATCGGCAACCGCCCCGGCACGCCGCCGGTCGACCTGCTCGATGCCGCCTGCATGCGCCACGACGGCTGCACGCAGACCGGCAAGCTGCCGAGCTGCGCCTGCGACAACCGCCTCCACGACGAGGCCGTCGCGATCGCGAAGGACCCGCGCACCCCTGCCGACATCCAGGTGCTGGCGACGACGATGGCGGCGAGCATGGTGGTGCTGGTCTGCGAGTAGGCGGTGTCAGCCGAAGCCGATGACGGTGTCGCTGCAGCGGGCGAGCGTCTTGTCGTGCGTGAGCAGTCGCAGCGGTTCGGTGAGCGCCTGGGCGAGGAGTAGGCGATCGAACGGATCGGCTTGCGGGAGCGGTAACGTCTCGACTGCGGCGGCATGGGCGGCGGTCACTTCGAGCATGACGAAGCCGGAGTCGGCGAAGGTCTGCAGGGCTTTCGTGGTCGAGACCCGGGGCGCGCTCGCTCTGCCCAACCGACGCTTGATCGCGATCTCCAGCACGCTGGCGGCCGAGACGAAGATCGCGTTGGCTGGATTGGCGATCGTCTGAAGGATAGGTTCCGGCAGGCGGGTGCTGTCGGAGATCGCCCAGATCGCGGTTTGGGTGTCGAGCAGCAGCCTCAAATCGGATCGTCAGGTTTGCCGTTGAACATCTCGGCGATGATGTCGTTGCCTGCGTCGAACTCCTCCGGGGTCATGGACGGATATGTTCCGTTCAGAAGGCCCAGCGGTCGAGGAGGGGCCGGCATCGCGATCGGCAGCAGCCGCGCCGCCGGCTTGCCGTTGCGGGCGATGACGATCTCGGCCTCTGCTCCGCTCTCGATGGACTCGACGAGACGCGACAGGTTGGTCTTGGCTTCGAGCATGTTGAAGGTCGGCGCGGCAGCCTCCTGACTAAGCTTGGTCAAGGGAGGCCGAGCCGCCAGCCGACGCAAACCAAACCGCCCCTCACATGTGGATCGCGCGCTTCTCCACCGCCATCGCCGCCTCCTTGACCGCCTCGTTGAGGGTCGGATGCGCGTGGCAGGTGCGGGCGAGATCCTCGGACGAACCGCCGAATTCCATCAGCACCGCCGCCTCGGCGATCAGGTCGCCGGCGCCGACGCCGATGATGTGGACGCCCAGCACGCGGTCGGTCTCGGCATCCGCCAGCACCTTCACGAAGCCCTCGGTGTGGCGCATGGCGCGGGCGCGGCCGTTGGCGGTGAAGGGAAACTTTCCCACGTTGTAAGCGATGTCGGCCGCCTTCAGCTCCTCCTCGGTGCGGCCCACGGCGGCGACCTCGGGCGAGGTGTAGACCACGCCGGGGATGACGCCGTAGTTCACGTGGCCGTGCTGCCCGGCCAGCATCTCGGCCAGGGCCACGCCCTCGTCCTCGGCCTTGTGGGCCAGCATCGGGCCGCGGATCACGTCGCCGATGGCGTAGATGCCCTCGACATTCGTCTCGAAATATTCGCCCACGCTCACGCGCCCGCGGTCGAGCGCGACGCCCACGGTCTCCAGGCCCAGCCCGTCCGTGTTGGGCCTGCGGCCCACGGCGAGCAGCACGACGTCGGCCTCGAAGGTCTTGGCCTCGCCGCCGTCCTTCGGCTCGACGGTGACCTTGGCGCCCTTCTTGGTCTTCTCGACGCCGGCGACCTTGTAGCCGAGGTGGAAGGTCAGGCCCTGCTTCTCCAGGATGCGCTGGAACTGCTTCGACACCTCGCCGTCCATGCCGGGCAGGATGCGCTCGAGGAAGTCAACCACCTCGACCTCGGCGCCGAGCCGCTTCCACACCGAGCCGAGCTCCAGCCCGATGTAGCCGCCGCCGACGACCAGCAGCCTCTTCGGCACGCTCTCCAGCTTCAGCGCGCCTTCCGACGAGACCACGACCTTCTCGTCGACCTCCACGCCGGGGATCTGCGCCACCTCCGAGCCGGTGGCGATGCAGATCGCCTTGGTCTCCAGCGTCTGGCTCGAGCCGTCGGCCGCCTTGACCTCGACCTTGCCCGGCGCGGGGATCGAGCCGGCGCCGATGAAGGTGTCGACCTTGTTCTTCTTGAACAGGAACGACACGCCGCTGACGTTGGCGCCGACGGTGTCGTCCTTGTGCTTCATCATCGCCGCGAGGTTCAGCTTGGGCTTGCCGACCTCGACGCCGAGTGCCGGGAAGTCGTGCGCCACCTCCTCGAACTTCTCGCTGGCGTAGAGCAGCGCCTTCGAGGGGATGCAGCCGATGTTGAGGCAGGTGCCGCCGAACGTCTCGCGCTTCTCGACCACCGCCACCTTGAGCCCCAGCTGCGCCGCGCGGATCGCGCAGACATAGCCGCCGGGGCCGGTGCCGATGACGATGAGGTCGTAGGTCATGGGTCTCGCTTGATGTTCGGGTGCCGTTTGCCGTGCCTCTTAGCGCCGTTGCCGACGGGGGGAAACCGCCGGGGCCCGTTCTCCCGTCGATCCCGCCGGGCGGGATGTCGCCGTTCCGCCACACCAGGCAGGGGGGGACACACCCCCTCGCGACTGGCCATGCGCATCTTGCGGCGCGGATGCGGCGCGGGCCTGCCGATCCTTGGTCGAATGACCGGCGTCGCGACTGGTTCCGGCGGCGCCGCCTCGGCGAACAGGCCGCCCTCAGCCTGCTGCGGCAGCCCGCCGGGTGCCTCGCGCCGCAACGACGGCGAGGGCCGCCCGCGTGCCGTCCTCGTAGGCCCCGTGCGCGGTGGAGAAGAAGTGCCGCGAGGTCGCCTCGCCGGCGAAGAACAGCCGGCCGTGGACCGGCGTCGCCAGGATTGCACGAGCGTCGGCGTGGCCGGGCAGGGCGTGCGAATACGAGCCCATCGCAAGCGGGTCGCCGGCCCAGCCGGTGGCCACCACCGGCACCAGCGCGTCGGCGAAGTCGTGGCCGTAGGCGGCGCCGATCTCGCGCCGCGCGGCGTCGGCGAAGGCCGGCAGGCCGCCCTTCTCGAGGTCACGGGCGTAATCGCCGCCGAAATAGCCTTCGACGAGGTCGCGGCCGCGCGAGCGCAGCGTGTAGGCGCCGGTGTCGCGCCGCGTCACGGAGCCCATCGGCCTGGTGTCGGGCGGGACCGCCTCGGGGTTCGCGAGGCGCATGTAGAGCTTGTCGGCGAGGCCGAGCGGCAGGTGGGCGGCGGCGTGGAGGTGATCGTCGAGCGCGGGGGTGAAGCGGATCGCGCCCGAGGCCAGCACGTTCGTCGGCACGGTGACCACGACGTGGCCAGCCTCGATCGTGCCGGTGCTCGTCTCGACCCGGAGGGTCGCGCCGGAATGGTCGATCGCCGTGACATGGCAGCCGAGCCGCACCGGCAGCCCGGCCGCCGCGGCGAGGAACATCGCGCCGTAGCCGCCCTCGACCCGCCAGTCCTCCTCGGTGTCGACGTAGCGGCCGAAGTCGACCACCGACACCCGCTCCAGCGGCGCGCCGTTGTAGTAGGTCGAGATCGCGTCGGTGAGGCCGTTGAAGCGCGCGGCGGGGTCGAGCAGGTCCGCGGCCGGGCGGTCGCGGCCGCTGCGCTCGGCCTCGGCCGCGGCGTCGTCGAGGCGCCGATGGAACGCGGCCTGTTCGGCGGCGAAGACGTCCTGGTCGGCGAAGCCGAAGCCGCGCTGCGGCTGGCGCTGGCGCCAGGGCGGATCGCGCTTGTCGAGCTTGCGCCCGAGGTCGCGGGCGAGCCCCGCGCAGACGTTGCGGTCGGCCGAGTGCAGCCATTCGCAGCCGAGGTCGAGCGCGTAGGGCGTGCCGCAGCCGTCGGTCTGGGCCCGGCCGCCGACCCGGTCGCGGGCTTCGAGCAGCAGCACGGAAAGGCCGTGGGCGCGGGCCGCGCGTCCTGCCGCGATGCCCGCCGCGCCGGCGCCGACGATGACCACGTCGGGCCGGAAGGAATGCGATGTCATGGACGGAAGATGGTGGGGACGCCCCCTTTTGTCATCCCGAGCGCGGTGGAGAGCATTGCGCCGTAGCCGGAAGCTGCCGCTGATCAGTCGAACGCCCACGGCCTGCTTCCTATCTGTCGTCACCTCTACCGATGCTGAGGGGGCGGCTTACGACCCGCATCTGCCATTCGGCTTTCAACCCAGGTCGAACGTTCGAGGCACACGCGGCAACGAATCCTTACCCGGCCGAACCCAAGAGCCTTTTTCGTGGCGGAGCCGATTCCACACTACGATGATGCAAGAAAATAAAACCCATAGATTTGTAAAACTATTCCAATACCGAAAATGACTAAACCCGCAATCGACCTTGATTTTTTATAGATCGAAAACTCTTCCTCTCCCGAGCCTATTTGACGCGTTATGTTCTTCAAATCCGGATATCTACGAACATTTATGTATCCTTTTGCATACCAATTATAATTGTCATAGAAGCAGACGACGCCAAGCGCCATTATGAAGCTGTCAAAGCCTCTGAATGGATTGCGAAATATCAAGTCAGATACTGTCAAAAACGCGAGCGCGATCAATGATGCCCAGGCGAGGATTTTAGGTTCTATTGTAATCATTGCGTGTTTCCGATTCGTGCGCTTCTTTGAAATAACATGCCAATCTTAATGGATTTTGAAGGAAAGTTATTCGATACGAATGGAAGGGGTGACCTTGCTGGCCGCTGTAGCGTTGAGCAGGATCGCTTCAACAACTGCAACGTGGTGGCAGCTTCCTTCATTCGAGCTTGAAAGCTGACGGACCGCTCTCCTCCCGCTCCGGACGCTCGCTACGTGCAGGAAAGGGGCGATGCCGCGCGGCATGGACGGCCGGGGGCGGCAGCTATCCCCTAATTTGATCAGCTCGGCGGTGCGAGCGACACTCGGCACGATCAACCTCCCTGACCTCTCCCGGAAGGGGGAGGGGAACGCCCCTCCGGCGCTTACGGCCAGATGTGTAATTTCGGTAGCCAGCAAGGCATGCCCCCCTCACGCCAGCTTGTGCCCCGCCAGGTCCACCGTCACCACGTCGTCCGGCGTCTTGGCCATCGTGCCGTCGCTCGCCGGATGGTACTCGACGCGCAGCGTCGCGGCGTCGACCACGATGCGGAGGTAGCCGTAGTCCTGGTCGTCGTAGTTCTCCAGCGTCACGCTGTCGTCGCCCTCGGCGCCGTCGATGACCATCGGCACGCGCAAGGGGCCGTTGCGCTTCGTCGAGAGCTTGCCGAGACCGTGGCCGCCATTGCCGGCGACGATGTAGGGGATCTCGCGCTTACCCCGGGCGCGGGTGAAGCGCTGATAGTTGTGGGCGTGGGCCGAGAGCACGGCGTGCGGCCACACGCCGACTTCGTCGAAAAGCGCGTCGCATTCCTCGCGAAGCTCGACGCTCCAGCCGTGCTTGGTGCCGGCGGTGTAAGCCGGGTGGTGATGGGCGAGGATCAGCGCGCCCGCGTACTTCTCGCGTTTCACGCGTTGCAGCGCGGCGCGGAGGTAGTCGAGCTGGCTGTCGTTCAATTCGGGAAAGGCACCCCCCTCGGTGGAGATCACGCCGGGGTCCTCCAGCGTGTTGGAATAGAGCGCGAGGATGCGCACGAACGGCGCCTCGAAGGTGAAGAACACGCCGGGCTGGATCTGCGCAGTGCGGCTGAGGCCGCCGGCCTCGGGCGTGATGCGGTACGTGTCGGCGCAGAAGTTCTCGAGGAAGGCGTCGAGCGTGATCGCGTGGGTCCCGGGCGCGATCATGCCGTCGTGATTGCCGGCGAGCGCCAGGATCGGCGCGGGGTAGTCGCGGTAGGGGTCGTAGAACTGGTCGTAGTAATAGACCGCCTCGCCGAAATTGTAGATCACGTCGCCGAGGTGGAACCAGAACAGCGGCACGTCGGCCGGATCGGTCTCGGCGAAGTCGGCGATCATCTTGTCGGCGACCTCGTTCTGCGGGTCCGGCCCGCGCGTGTTGCCGGTGTCGCCGACGGAATGGAACACCGTGCGGCCGGCCGCCGTCGCCCTGTCGACGATCGCCTCGCCGCGTGCGCCGAGGACTTGCGCCAGCGTCAGCACCGGCTCGGGCAGGCCGCGCGGCGCCGGGAAGGGCAGG
>CAZZWW010000144.1:0-7340 GCA_964657815.1 Vulcanimicrobiota bacterium
CCCGAAGGCCTGTCCGATCGCCTGATGGCCGAGGCAGACGCCGAGGATCGGCACGGTGCCCTCGAGATCTGAGATCACCGCGCGCGAGACCCCGGCGTCCGCCGGCGTGCAAGGGCCGGGCGAGATCACGACCGCATCCGGGTGCCTGCGCCGCACGCCCGCCACGTCGACGGCATCGTTGCGCACGACCTCGACCGTCTCGCCGAGCACGACGAAGTGGCGGGCGAGGTTGTGGACGAAGCTGTCGTAATTATCGATGACGAGGATCATGCCGGCTCGCTCACACGCCGGTCGGCGAAGGCGGCGAAGACGCGGTCGGCCTTGACCAGCGTCTCCTCGTACTCCTCGTCCGGGTCGGACAGCAGCGTGATGCCGCCGCCGACGGCGAGCTCCAGCGCGCGACCCTGCGCGACGACGGTGCGGATCGCGATGTTCAGCGCCATCGCGCCGTCGAAGCCGATCCAGCCGAGCGCCCCGCAATAGGTGCCGCGCGAGCGCCCCTCGATGGCGGCGATGATCTCCATCGCGCGCAGCTTCGGCGCGCCGGTGATCGACCCGCCGGGAAAGCTCGCGGCGAGGAGGTCGAGCGCGTCGGTGCCGCGGCGCAGCGTCCCGGTCACGGCGGAGACCAGGTGGTGCAGCCCGGCGTAGCTCTCGACCGCGCAGAGCGTCGGCACGGCGACGCTGTCGGCCTCGCACACGCGCGAGAGGTCGTTGCGCAGGAGATCGACGATCATGACGTTCTCGGCGCGGTTCTTCGCCGAGGCGGCGAGCGCGGCGGCGGCTTCGCGGTCGGCGGTGGGTGCGTCCTCGCGCCGCGCCGTACCCTTGATCGGACGCGTCTCGACGTGATGGCCGTCGCTGCGCAGGAACAGCTCCGGCGAGCTCGACAGGATTTGCCGCGCGCCCTGGTCGAGATAGGCGGCGAAGGGCGCCGGGTTGGCCAGCCTCAGGTGCCGGTAGAGGCCCCACGGCGTGGCGCCGTCCGGCCTCGTCGCGAGGAACCGTTGGGCGACGTTGGCCTGGTAGATGTCGCCGGCGAGGATCAGCTCGCGCACCCGCTCCACCGCGGCACGATGGGCGTCGCGTCCGGCTTCGGGGTGCCAGTCGATCGTGGTCGGCGGTGCAGCCTGTGGCGCAGGGCGGCTCAGCAGGGCTTCGAAGCGGTCGAGCCGCTCGCCGGCCCGCACGCGACGGGCCGCGGCACCGACGGCAGGGTTGCCCGAGGCAAGCAGCCAGCAGCGCTCCTCGCGATGGTCGAAGGCGAGCACCACGTCGTGGAAGGCGAGATGGAGGTCGTCGCTCACGCGCGGCGACGGCGGCTGACGGCCTTCCAGCCGCCAGCCGAACTCGTAGCTGATGGCTCCGACGGCGCCGCCCTGGAACGGCGGCAGGCCGGCGACCGGATCGAGCGGATAGCGGCGAAGGCACGTGCGCAGGGCGTCGAGCGGCTTGGCGGTGATCGACGCCCCGTTCCAGCGCGGCGTGGCCGCGGCATCGACGACGAAACGGCCGAACGGGTCGGCGCAGACGTAGGAGTAACGCCCGAGCGTGTCGTGGCGCATGGCGCTGTCGAGCACAGCGAGGCCGGGCAGGTCGGCGAGCCGCGCCGCCGCCTCGATCGGCTCCATCCAGCCAAGCCGCCGGGTCCACATCTCGCTGTCCCACCCGGCCGCGCGCTCGGCCATCTCTTCGCTGACTTAAGAACCTCCCCCGCGTGATTTCAAGGCGGGCGAACCGCGGGGCGCCGGCGCGGTTCGCCGTGCCGGAGGCAAGCGACATGCGACAGGTGACATTTCCGGACGGCCGCAGCGTGCCGGCGCTCGGCCAGGGCACGTGGCGGATGGGCGAGGACAAGCGGCGTGCCGCCGACGAGACCCGCGCGATCCTCGCCGGGCTCGACGCCGGTCTGAGCCTCGTCGACACGGCCGAGATGTACGGCGACGGCTCGACGGAGAGCTGGATCGGCGAGGCGCTGGCCGGGCGGCGGGACGAGGTCTTCCTGGTCAGCAAGGCGGTGCCGCGCAACGCCTCGCGCGATCGTCTCCGGCGCTCGTGCGAGGCCAGCCTGAAGCGGCTGCGCACCGACCGGATCGACCTCTACCTGCTGCATTGGCCCGGCAGCGTGCCCTTGGAGGAGACCGTCGCCGGCATGGAGGCGCTGAAGGCGGCCGGCAAGATCGGCGCCTGGGGCGTCAGCAACTTCGACGTCGACGACATGGAGGCGCTCCTCGCCGCCGGCGGCGAGGGCTGCGCGGTGAACCAGGTGCTCTACAACGTCACGCGGCGCGGCCCGGAGCACGACCTCGTGCCCTGGCTCGAGCGCCGGGGCATTCCGCTGATGGCCTACAGCCCGGTCGAGCAGGGCCGGCTGCCCACGCGGGGCGCGCTGTCGGGGGTGGCCGAGCGCCACGGCATGACGCCCAACCAGGTCGCGCTCGCCTGGACGATGCGGGAGGGCGCGATCTCGATCCCCAAGGCGGCGAGCCTCGCCCACGTCAAGGAGAACCGCGCCGCCGCCGGCCTCGTGCTGGACGCCCAGGATCTCGCCGCGATCGACGGCGAGTTCCCGCCGCCGAAGCGCAAGCAGGCGCTGGAGATGATCTAGGGGTTGGGATCTGACGCCCGCCAGCGTCGGCTTCCGACCCAAGGTTCGCCGAACCAAGCGACCTTCGCAGAGCCTGGGGGCGGACCTTCGACAGGTCGCTTGTCCAGCGGCACCGCGCCACGAGCCGCCGCGGCGTCGGGTGTTTCGACCTCAAGTCGGATGCTTTACCTGCGGGACCAACGTCAGCAGTTCTCGGCAGAGCCTGTCGGGAGCTACCGGTTTGTGCAGGACCGGGACGCCGCTCTCCAATGCCTCTCGAATGCGTGCGGGCGCGGTGTCGCCGGTGATGATGATCGCGGGGACCGGCCGTCCCCAGTGCCGTCTCAGCATCGCGATGGCCTCGGTCCCCGTCATGCCTTCGCGCAGCCGATAATCGCAGATGAGCACGTCGGGCGCCGGCTCCTCCGGCGTGAGAGTGGCGGCGTCACCCGGGGTCGCCACGGCTCGGGACAGGCATTGCCAGCTTGAGAGAAGTTGCACCATCGCCTCGCGCACGATCGCATCGTCCTCGACGATCAGGATGCGCGCGCCCGCCAACCCACGGACCGTCCGGATGTCCAGCGAGGGATCGGCACCGCTCGTCGCGTCTGTCGCCTCGATCGCCTCGGGACCGAGCACCCTGGGGACGAGGATGCGAAACACGCTGCCGCGCCCCTGCGTCGAGGACAGGGACAGCGGGTGGTCGAGCGCGATTGCGAGCCTGCGTGCGATCGCGAGACCCAGCCCGAGACCCTTGCCGCGGTCGCGTTCGGGATTGCCGAGCTGGTGGAACTCGCGGAAGATCTCCTCGCGCTGCTCGGCGGGGATGCCGATCCCGGTGTCGTACACCTCGATCGACAGGCCATGTCCCCGGCGGCGGCAGCTGACGAGAAGGCCGCCACGAGCGGTGTAGCGGATGGCGTTGAGGATGAGGTTGCGCAGCACGAGCTCCAGCAGCGCCGGGTCCGAGACGACCGCGACGTCCGTCGGAGGCGAGCGGTAGATCAGGCCCTTGGCATCGGCCAAGGGGCCGAGATCGTTCTCGAGCTTGTCGCGGAGCGGCTGCAGCGCGAACGCTCTGCGCTGCGGCGCGACCACGCCCGCCTCCAGCCGCGAGAAGTCCAGCAGCGTGTTGAGCATGTCGGTGGAGGCGACGCTCGCGGCCTGCGCGTTCCTGAGGATCTGCCGTTGACGTTCTTCGAGATCAGTCTGGCTGAGCGCCTGGAGGAACAGGCCCAGCGCATGGACGGGTTGGCGAAGATCGTGGCTGGCGGCGGCGAGGAAGCGCGACTTGGCGGCATTCGCGTGCTCGGCGTCGCTGCGAGCGAGCCGCGCAGTGGCGGTCTCCGCGCGCAGCTGATCGACGAGAAGGGTGTTCTCGAACCGAAGTTCGATCGACTCGCGGACGCGGCGGCTGGCGAGCACCACCTGTCCGTACTGGCCGGCCACGTAGAGCATCGAGCAGATCGCCAGTGCATGGTAGGCCATGCCGCCCAGCGACCACAGGCTCACCACCGCCAGCGTTGCGATCGGGACGGCGAGCGCGAGATAGAGGTGGCGTCGCGGCGCCAGCAGCGAGACGCCGTTGCCGCAAGTCGCACCCATCAGCGACATGAGAAGCACGCTGACCGCCGGGACCTCCAGCGGGAGCCCGATCCAGAGGAGCGCACCGAGGATGAACCCCTCGACGATCTTGCTGAGGAAGAGGAAGCGATAGAGACGGCGATCGCGGGCGATGTCGCGCGGAGCACGCAGGGCGCGGTATGCGATGACGGCCGCCGATATCCGCTCGGCGAGGAAGGCGGCATACCAGCCGAGCATGACGACGTGGGACGCCAGCGGCCACAGCACCGCGAGCATGAGCGTCGAGACCAGGAAGCCGACGGCCACCGACTGCGCGACGCCCTCCAGCACGAGCCGCAGCTGTTCGGCACGCACCCCTTCCTCTGCCGAAACGGTCATCGGATCAGGCCGAACTGCCGCGCCTTGAAGACGGCCTCCGCCCGGCTGGCCACCCCCAGCGCAGCGAGCAGCGCCTGCATGTGGCCGCGCACCGTATGCTCGGACAGGCCGAGGCGATGCCCGATCATCTTGTTCGACAGGCCCTGTGCAGCGAGGTCGAGCACCTCGGTCTGCCGCGCCGTCAGCATAGGGCGGATCGCTTCGCGGACTGTACGGCGATCAAACGGCCCTGCGACCGGCTCGTTCAGCATCGGGCGCAGCACCGCGATCATCCGCTCGGGGCAATCCGTCTTCGACAGGAAGGCGGCGGCGCCTCGGGCGAGAGCGGCATCGACCGTGTCGGGCAGGTCGTGGGCGGAGACGACGACGATGCGTGCCGCGGGCCATCGCTGTTGAATCAGGCCCATCCCCTCGAGGCCGCTGAGGCCGGGCAGTTGGATGTCGAGCAGAACGACCGCCGGGGCGCGCGCGACATGCGCCAAGGCCTCGAGCGAAGCGACGTCGAAAACAGCGACGCCGTGGAACGCCGTTGACAGCATCGCCGCAATGCCGGCCCGGAACAATGCATGGTCATCGATGATGAGGATCGTCTGGTATGCCATGCGAGGCCGATGTGTAGCGCAGATGCGGCAGCGTCGTCACGGCTCTTCGACCAGTCCAGATGGACTATACCACGCCGCCTCGAAGCTTAGTAAACCGGTCCGGCCAGACGGGGCGACGCCGAGCCCGAGCCCTTCCCGCCTCGCCCGGTGGCGACGCCACACTCACGACGAGCGTGGCTCGTTGGCGGTGGAGGGACAGGCGGACGCATGCTGAGGGCGCCATCGGTGCAAACCAGGACCACGCTTCGTCATGCGTATCGCCGCTGATTCCAGGTCTGACCAGGCCGACGACGCCTGCGCGGCCGGCACTGCCGACCTGCGGGCATGTCCGTTCGTCCCCTGTGCCTGGGGCGATGTGTTCGACCGGCTGACGATCCTTCGGCTCAAGGCGGAACGGTTCACCGACCCGGAGCGCCTCGGTCACGTGCGACGGGAGCTGGCGGCCGTCCAAGCCGTCGCCGATCGCGTCGAGGTGCATGCCCGGCTCGCGGCCTTGATCGAGCGCCTCGCCGAAGCCAACGCGCGCCTGTGGCGGACGGAGGACGCCATTCGAGAGCGGGAGGAGGCGCAACAGTTCGATGCCGCCTTCATCGTCCTCGCGCGCGCCGTCATCCACCAGAACGAGACGCGAGCGGCGTTGAAGCGCGACATCAGCCTGCTGCTCGGCAGCCGGCTGATCGAGCAGAAGCACTATCGCGGCGCGGACTAGCCGGGCATGCGCGCCTTCGGCGTTCCCGCAGACCTGACGATCGCAGGCCGCCACGGCCGTCGGCGCCTTGCCGCGGCGCGTCCCCGCGATGCCGCGGGCGGCCTCGATCCCTCCTCCCTCGTGCTCGCCATCCACGACGAGGACGACCTGATCCGACAGGCCCTCGCCGCGCGGCAGGACGGGACGGACGCCGAGCTTCGCTTCTACGAGGAGACCGAGCTTGCGGCCTGGCCGTGCTGGCCGATGCGCCTCGGCCGCGAGCCGGACGCGCCGGACGGGGGTCCTCTGCGCCTGCAACTCGGTCGGCTCCGCGCGCGGCTGCCGGACCGCCGCCATTTCCGGATCGCGGTCGTCGGCGGCTTCGGCTTCAACCTGGGCGACACGGTGCTCGGCGCGACCGCCTGGCGCACGGCGGCGGCGGTCCTGGCGGACACCGTGCCCAGCGTCGCCGCCGATGGGCTGCTCGGCCCCACGGCGCATCCGGCGATCGCGACCCTGCTGTCCGACCTGCCCCTGATCGGCGAGGTCCGCCACGGGCCGACGACGCTGGCGGACCTGTCGCGATACGACGCCTTCTTCGACTTCACCGGCCTGATCCGCCTGCCGCGCTTCCACGAGGGGGCGCATCTCGACTGGCTCTTGTGGTGGCTGGGGCTCGATCCCGCGCTCGTGCCGGCAGCGAGCAAGCGCAACCACCTGCGCCTGCCGGCCGCGTCGATCGCTCGGGCTGAAACGGGGCTCGCCGCCTGCGCCGGACGCAAGGTCGGCTTCGTCTGGCGGGCCTCGACGCCGCTGCGCTCCATGCCGGACGACGTCGCCGCCGCCTTCGCCCGCGCGCTGCTCGACGCGGCCCCCGCCATCACCCTGGTCGTCGATCAGCCGCTCGATCTCGACCATCCGCGCCTTGCCCTCGTCGAGGTGCCGAGCGCGTCCGACATGATGGCGCTCGTCGCCGGTCTCGACGGCCTCGTCACGATCGACAGCTTGGCCCAGCACGTCGCCGACGCCGCCGACGTGCCCACGGTGCTGATTCTCAACACCCTGCCGCCGTCGCGCTTCCCCTACTATCCGCGGATGGCCATCGTGACGCCTCCCGGCGCCGAGGCCCTGCCGGGCTGGGGCGTGACGAAGGTGACATCGGAGGCGTGGCCGGCGATGGCGGAGGATTACGCCCGCTGCTGGGCCGGCGTCGCGGCCGCCGCCTGCTGGTCCCTGCTCGCGGAGCGCATCGACGCGCGTCCCGCCCCGCGGGACCGGGCCGCACTCTCGGCACTCCCGGAGGCCGGGCGCGGGCCGATGCGGATCGAGGATCCGGCCTTCGCGCACGATCGCGCGTCGCCGCTCGACCTGTGGATCGCGGACGAGATCGTCCGCCTCGCCGCCGCGGTGCTCGGCCCGGGCCGTACCGCCGTCCTCGCCGGCGGCGACGGCGCGCTGGCGCTGCGCCTGGCGGGGATGGTGGCGCCCGACGGCGCCCTGC
>CAZZWW010000145.1:0-7340 GCA_964657815.1 Vulcanimicrobiota bacterium
GCGGCTGTCGGTCAGGCGCGAGCGCGTGGCGTCGAGCTTGGCGATGACGTCCTGCACCGTGCGGAACAGGTCCTCGCCTTGCTCCGTCAACATCAGGCCGCGTGCGTGACGGTGGAACAACGGCGTGGCCAGGTCGCGCTCGAGCGCGCTGACCTGTCGGCTCACCGCCGACTGGCTCAGGTTCAGCGCGTCGCCGGCGTGGGTGAACGATCCGGCTTCGGCCGCGGCGTGGAAGATGCGCAGCTTGTCCCAGTCCACCGTGGCGCCCTCACCATTCGTTCGCCCGATGCGTACGACGCTCCGGCATGTTCGATCGATAGCGCACCGCTGCGTCCATGTCATGGCTGATGACGGGTGACCGACCGTTCGTCGGTATGACGTTTGATAGACGCCGGACTTGTTCCTTGGCATCCGACCCCGTGTCGCGATCAAAGGAGACCGATCCGCGACTTGACGAAGGAGCGTCGTGACCCGTTTTCTTCTTTCCCGGCGCTGCCGTCGCGTCAGTCGCGGTCGGCCTGTGCCGGGCCGGCCGCCCTGCGTAGCCATGACGGACAGGAAGGGCTAGACAGGCAGCGTCGTGCTCCGCAAGTCCGCGCCAGTCTCTCCTGAAGCCTCGCGCCTGTATGATCCGGCGAAGGACGCCGCGCGGCTGCTCGGCTGGTTCGGCTTGACCGTTCTCATGATCGGCGCGCCGCTCGTCGGCGTCGTATCGCGCCGAGCGCTGTTGGTGCTGCTGCCCGTCGGGATCGCGATCCTCGCCGCCGGCTACGTCCTGTCCGTCTCCCGCGTCGGGCTCCGGGCGCTACGCGAGGCCTTCGCCACGCCGATCGGGTTCTGCGGCCTCTTCCTCGGCGGCTGGACGGCCTTGTCGATGGCATGGACGCCGTTCCCCGAGCTGGCGCTTCCGCGCTTCGCGGCCACGGCGGCGACGGTGCTCGCGGCAGCGGTCATCATCGCCCACCTGCCCGAACGCCGCGCCCGCCCTTACCTGTACCTGCTTCCCGCCGGTGTGGCGCTGACCGCGGTTGCCACCATGGGGCTCGCGCTGCTCGGGCCGGCGTCCTTCCGCGGCGGCACAGAATTCGACCCGTCCCTGCTCGAACGCTCGGTCCTGACCGTCGCGATACTGCTCTGGCCCGCGATCGGCGCACTCGCCGCGTTCGCCCGCTGGCGCATCGCCGCGGGCCTGGCTGCCCTTGCGGCCGCGTGCCTGACAGCCGCGGACGCGCGGATCGCGATGGCCGTGTTCGCCGCCGCCGCCCTGACGTTCGGTGCCGGCGACGCGCGGCGCCTCGGAAAGGTCCTTGCCGCCGTCTTCGCCGGCCTTGTCGTGCTGGCGCCGCTGCTACCTTTCGTGTTGGCCCCACTCGCCCTGTCCGTGCCGCCGGTCGGCGCCAGCACCGTTGCGGCGATGACCGACTGGAGAGCCCTCGTTGCCGGCGACCTCCCGCGTCTCGTCACCGGCCACGGGCTCGACGAAGCTCGGCTCGGCGTCACCCTGGGTTTCCTGCCGCCCCACACGCCGCGCACCATCCTCTTCGAGGTCTGGTACGATCTCGGCCTGCTCGGCGCGGTGGCGCTCGCCGCGCTATTCGCCTTCGGGCTGCGTGCGGCGGGCGAGGCCGCCCCCCATGTCGCGCCGCCGCTCCTCGGCGGCCTCGTCGCGACGCTGACGATCGCGATCTTCGGCGTGGCCACGGCCGAGCTCTGGTTCGTCACCCTGGTGAGCCTCCAGGCCATCGCCTTCGGGCTCGTGGCGCGCTCCAGCCGCAGCAGCCGGCCGCTCGCCGCGCCTCTCGGAAACGGGCCGTCCCGGCAGGAGACCGGCGCCTCTTTCAGCCCCTGATCTGCGCCCACGAAACCCCTTGCCGCGAGACGGAGTCCGAGCCTAACATTCGGCTATGGTTGAGACGCTCATCACGATCCGCAATGCGCGGGAGGAGGATGCCCACGGCATCGCCGACGTGCATGACGCGGCGTGGCGGGACGCCTATCGGGGCATCATTCCCGGCCGCGAACTCGAGAAGATGATCGCGCGGCGCGGGCCGGCTTGGTGGCATTCGGCGATCGTACGCAAGTCGCGCCTCGTGGTGCTCGACTTCGACGAGACGATCAGCGGCTACGCGAGCTACGGCCGCAACCGTGTGCCATCGATGCCCTATGGGGCCGAGATCTTCGAGCTCTACATCGCGCCCGAGTTCCAGGGGCTCGGCTTCGGCCGTCGCCTGTTCGACGTCGCCCGCGGCGACCTTCAGGATCACGGCTACAAGTCGCTCATCGTCTGGGCGCTGGCCGACAACGAGCGCGCCATCGCCTTCTACAAGCGACTGGGCGGCCGCTTCGTGCGCGAGGCGCAGGATCGGTTCGGCTCCGAGATGCGGGCGCGGGTGGCGTTCGCGTTCGAGTAGCGGTGTCTTCCGCCCTCACCGGCACGGCGAGCGATGCTCTTCGACACACTCCAGCTCTCAAAGGATCTGCAGGAGAGCTTTTCGCCTCAGCAGGCCGAGACGCTCGCCAGGGTTCTCGCCCAAGCCGGCGACGATCAGCTCGTCACGAAGGCCGATTTTGCTGGCCTGAAGGCCGACTTTTCTACCCTGAAGGCCGATTTCACGACGTTGAAGGCCGACTTCACCGCCTTTAAGTCCGACCTCTCGGCGGAGATCGCTGCCCTGGAAGGGCGATTGATCAAGGAGAGTAGCTGAACCTACGCCGTTGACCGATCTATTACGACCTAATATGGGAGAGTGCAACTGGGCCGCATGTATGCACAATCCAGACTCGCCAAATAGTGGGTTTGTAGGCGATATCAAGTAAGGATACCGCAGAAATGCAATATGACGATCTGACGACCTATATTTACAATCCAAACTGGGCGAAGGAAGGAGCTCTCAATGTCGGGTGGCTTGGATCGACAGTCCCAGATACGCAGAAACCCGATGAGCCCTTCTTAGAAGAGTTAAGTATATTTTGCTGTAATCCAGTCCATCTCATGCGAGGGTTTCATGTCTGCGAGATTTGTGGCTTAAACCCTATGTCGGATAGCGATCCTTTTTTTCAGAAAACCGGGAAATATCTGGGGAACGGTGAAATTTGGATAGACGAAGCTTGTTCGTCGTGTTTCGTTTCACCGACGATGATCTTCCATTATATCGCCGATCATCATTACAAGCCGCCTCAGCGTTATATTGAGGCGGTTTTGAAAGCATAAACAAGGCGCAATCAAAACTGACGGTGGGCGCCAACCAGACGCAGGAGGTTGTAAGCCTGCTCCGCGCCGAGACGATCCGCTGGATCGTGACGGCCATCGGCTTGGATTTCCTCGCCACCGCGGGACTGATCATCGGACTGGTCAAGGTCTTCGGAAAATAGCGATCAACCGATGCTGCTTGTCGGTCGCATGCGCCAGCCGGCTTCCCACGGTTCCACCCCTCTGCTAGGCAGCGCGCCTCGCCGCACCTCGGCGCAACGCCATCCATCGAGCGCCTCGGACGCCGGGCGCGGAGCCAGCCATGCAGATCGAAAAGCTCGCCATCGGCAAGAACCCGCCCGAGGACATCAACGTCATCATCGAGGTGCCGATCGGCGGCGAGCCGATCAAGTACGAGATGGACAAGGCCTCCGGCGCGCTCGTTGTCGACCGCTTCCTCTACACTTCCATGCGCTACCCCGGGAATTACGGCTTCATCCCGCACACCCTGTCCGAGGACGGCGACCCCTGCGACGTGGTCGTCTGCAACACCCGTGCGATCGTGCCCGGCGCGGTGATCTCCTGCCGGCCGGTCGGCGTGCTGATGATGCAGGACGAAGCCGGCGGCGACGAGAAGATCATCGCGGTGCCGACCTCCAAGCTGACCCGGCGTTACGACACGGTTCAGAACTACACCGACCTGCCGAGCATCACGATCGAGCAGGTCGAGCACTTCTTCGCGCACTACAAGGATCTCGAGAAGACCAAGTGGGTGAAGATCACCGGCTGGGGCGATGCCGCCAAGGCGAAGCAACTGATATCGGAAGCCATCGACCGCGCCAAAGCCAAGGAGGCTTGAACGCGCCTTGGTAAGGCCATGGCGGTGGGCGAACGGGTGAACACGCGTCCTTCTTCGATGTAGGCCTCATTTTGATCGTCACTCGGCTGCTGCTCGCCGCCTGCGAGGTTTGCCTCTACGTAGCCGTCGCCGGCCTGATCCTGGTCGCCGCCGGCTTCCTCGCCCTGATCGCGATCCGCCTCTACGACATGCTGGGGCCGCCGCACTGGCGCAACCACCTGCCGCGTGCCTTCGTGCGCGAGGCAGACCTGCCCTCGGTGCTGGTACAAATTCCCGTGTTCAACGAGCACGAGGTCGCCATCGGCGCGATGCGGGCGGCCGCCGCGCTGGACTGGCCCCGCGACCGCCTGCGCATCCAGATCCTCGACGATTCGACGGACGAGAGCGTGGAGATGATCGCGCGCGCCGCCCTGGCTCTCGAGAGCCAGGGCGTGCGGGTCGAGCACCGGCTCCGCACCAACCGCGCCGGCTTCAAGGCCGGGGCACTGGCGGAAGGCCTCATCGCCTCGCGCGAGCCGCTGATCGCGATGCTCGACGTCGATTTCAGGCCGCCGGCGCACTGGCTGCGCGACGTCGTGCCGGTGCTGCTGGCCGATCCCGATGCCGGCTTCCTGCAGTCGCGCTGCGAGTTCTCGAACTACGAGACCAACCTGCTGACGCGCGTCCAGGGCATGATGCTCGACGCGCATTTCATGGTGGAGCAGGCCGGGCGCTACCGCGGCGGCTGGCTGTTCCAGTTCAACGGGACCGGCGGCATCTGGCGGCGCCAGGCGATCTACGAGGCCGGCGGCTGGTCGTCCGACTCGCTCGTCGAGGACCTCGACCTGACGATCCGCGTGGCGCTCGCCGGGTGGCACGGGCTTTTCGTCGCCGAGCCGGCGATCCCCGGCCTCGTGCCGGAGCGGGTGTCGCACTGGCGCGTGCAGCAGCGGCGCTGGTCGACGGGCTTCGTCGAGGTCGCACGCAAACTCTTCGCCACCATCTGGCGGGCGCCGTGGAGCCTGGGCTTCAAGCTGTCCGCCTGCTTCCTCATCTTCGTGCAGCTGTTCTACCCCTGCGCGGCCGTCGCCATCGTGTCGCTCCTCGCCTGCGTGATCCTTCGCGCCGGCCATTTCGGCCCCTACGTACCGGTGTTCGTCCTGGTCTGGAGCCTCGTGCTCGTCATTGCGCTCGGCATGACGCTGGTGCCCTACCTCGCGCTGCGCCGCGGCCCGGTGTGGCGCTACCTCGCCACGGTGCTGCTGCTGCCGCCGGCGATGATCTTCATCAGCCTCAGCAACGCGCCCTCGATCGTGAAAACTCTGTTCGGCCGGCGCGAGAGCTTCAAGCGCACGCCGAAGTCCGACAAGGCGCGTCGGGAAGCCCCCGCCAGCGACTGAAGCGTTCGACGCTCAAGGCGTCCTGAGCCGCTGCCTTGCCAGCGTCAGCGCCACGGCGCAGGCATTCGACACGTTGAGGCTCTTGATCGCGCCCGGCATGTCGAGCCGGGCCACGGCGTCGCAGTTCTCGCGAGTCAGTCGGCGCAGGCCCTTGTCCTCGGCGCCCAGCACCAGCGCGACCGGGCGACGGACCGGCGCGGCCTCGAAGGTGGTGTCGCCGTCGCTGTCGAGCCCGACGCGCCAGTAGCCCATCTGCGCCAGCTCCTCGAGCGCGCGGGCCAAGTTCACCACTTCGGCGACGGGCACATGGTCGAGCCCGCCCGAGGCCGCCTTGGCCAGCACGCCCGACAGCTCCGGCGAATGGCGCGCGGTCGTCACCACGGCATCGACCGCGAAGGCGGCGGCGGTACGAAGGATGGCGCCGACGTTATGGGGATCCGTGATCTGGTCGAGCACCAGGACGAGGCCGCTGCGGTCCACGATGTCGGCGAGATCGATCGGTTCGATCGGACCGGCCAGCAGAAGTACGCCTTGGTGCACGGCATTCGGCCCGAGACGCCGTGCGATCTCCTCGGCCGTGATGACAGTCGCCGAGAGCCCGGCCGCGGCGATTTCCGGCGCGAGCCGGGCCGCAGCGGCCGCCGTGGCCTGGATGGCGTGGATCTTCCGTCGACGGCCGATCAAGGCGGCGAGAACGGCATGAAACCCGTAGATCTCGACGGTCTCGCCGCGCGCCGGTCGACGCTCGCGCGGCGAGGCCGTCGCGTCGCTTGCCCGATCCGCGGCCGGATGCCTGTGTCTGCGCGCCATGCCGAGCGAAGTTCCTTGACGTCACCGAACCGTACGGATCGCGTCTTCGCCATCGATAGATCGGCCGAGCGGATTGACCAGCGTTTAATTCTTCTTGTCGGCCATCGGCTGCGTCGACGGAATGTTCGGCAACGTCACGGCGCTGGGGGTGCTCGCCGGATCGACCGCCTCGGGATACGGCGCGACGCCGAGATCCTCGAGCGCCAGGGCGGCGTCGGCCTTAGGCCCGAAGGCCGCCCGGAGTTGATCGGCGACGAAGCTCTGCGCCATCGCCGACTTCTCGACCACGCCGCTCATGCCGAAGAAGTCGTGCGTGACGCCGGGGTAGTCGCGCAGCTGGACCGGCACGGTGGCGCGCTTCAGCTTGCCGCCGAGGCGTTCGCCGTCAGAGCGCAGCGGATCGATCTCGGCGGTCACGACGGTGGTCGGTGGTAGGCCGGCGACATCCGCCTTGCCGACGAGATCGATGCGCGGATCGTTCTTGTTCTCCGTCTTGGGAAGGTAGAGGCCGATCGCCCATTCCACGGCCTTCTTGTTCCAGGGACGCGCGGCGGAATCCGCGAGCCACGAGTTTGTCTTGAGATCGATGCCGGCCGAAGGCGCGATCAGGATGAGAGCGGCGCGGCTGGTCCTCGGGCAGGTCGAGGGCCCGCAGGCTCGACGCGAGGTCGCGACGCTCCTGCGGCGAGCGGTGGTTGACGTGCTTGGGCACCCGCACCGAGCCCAGCACGTCCACCGTGGTCGGGAAGTCGACCAAGGACAGCCGGCCCGACCACCGCCCCTCGGTCACGACGAGCGGACGCGGGTCGTCCCGCGGGGCCACACCGGGGTCGAGCACCACGGCGAGGCCGGCACGCCGCCCGCGCGGGACCCGGATCACGTCGCCGCGGCGCAGCGACTCCAGCGACGCGGCGATCGCCCCCTGGCGTTCCCGCGCGCCCTCGCGGGCCAGCAGTGCCTCACGATCGCTGAGCCGACGACGCAGATCGGCGTACTCGGCGAAGTCGCCGAGGTGGCACTGCATCTGCTGCTGGTGCTGGCGCAGGGTGTCGTCGTTGCGCCGGATCTGGGCGACGAGCCCGGCCACCCCGCGGTCGGCCTG
>CAZZWW010000146.1:0-7304 GCA_964657815.1 Vulcanimicrobiota bacterium
CAGGACGGCGACGTCGTGGAGAAGGGCGACTACATCGTCGACGGCAACCCGGCGCCGCACGACATCCTGGCGATCAAGGGCGTGGAGGAACTCGCGGCCTACCTCGTCAACGAGATCCAGGAAGTCTACCGGCTGCAGGGCGTGCTGATCAACGACAAGCACATCGAGGTCATCGTCCGGCAGATGCTGCAGAAGGTCGACATCACCGATCCCGGCGATACCGATTATCTGGCCAACGAGCAGGTCGATCTCATGGAGCTCGACCAGGTCAACGAGAAGGTCGTGGCGGCGGGCGGCAAGCCGGCGGTCGGCACGCCCGTTCTGCTCGGCATCACCAAGGCCTCGCTGCAGACGCGCTCGTTCATCTCGGCCGCGTCGTTCCAGGAGACCACCCGCGTCCTCACCGAGGCGGCGGTCAACGGCAAGGCCGACACGCTCGAAGGCTTGAAGGAGAACGTGATCGTCGGCCGGCTGATCCCGGCCGGCACGGGCGCGGCCATGGCGAAGCTCCGCAAGATCGCCACGACCCGTGACGAGATGATCATCGCCGCCAACGCCGACCAGCAGCCCCACGTCGAGTTCCCGGCGCTGCCCGCGGCGGAATAGGCGGCCAGGTACGAGGCGAAACGAGAGGCCCGCAGCGATGCGGGCCTTTTTCGTGTGGGCCGCTCCTTGCAACATCGCTCTCGATCGTGCGCGCCTGTTCCGCCTCGGAACGCGTCGGTGCCGCGAAGCGTCGTGAGGGGTGACCATGCGTATTGAGATGAAACATCGCGCCGGCCTTCTCGCCGGACTCCTCGCGTTGGTCGTGCCGGGCGCCGCCATGGCGGGGGGCTACGGCTACGAGGGCGGCTACGGTGGGGGCGGTGGTTATGGCGCCGAGGGGATCGGCGAAGGGATCGGGGCAGGGGTAGGCGCCGGGCTGGGCGCCGGCCTTGGTCTCGGCACCGGCATCCTCGGCGGCGCGGCCTACGGCGCCGGCATCGGCTACGAGCCGGGATACGGCGAGGGCGGCTACCAACAGGGCGAGGGCGGCGGCCTGCCGCCGGGCTACGCCTATGGACCCGCGCCCGTGCCGCGCACCTACGTCATCCCGCAGACCGTCTACCATCCGGTGACCCGCGCCTACACCGTCCCAGTGCAGGGCTACCGTGTAGAGCAGCGCACCCACCTCGTGCCCGTCACCACCTATCGCCCCGTGACGACGCAGGTCCAGGTTCCGGTGACGAGCTACCGCACCTACCAGCGCACGGAAGAGGTGCCGACCACGGTGTACCGCCAGGTTCACCGCGACTGCCACTGCGGGTACTGAGCACCGCCTGCGGGACGCCGCGACCTGCGTCGGCGGGTCGGCGCGCGGAAATCCGGCGGCTTTCCGGCGATCCGAGCCAGGAAACGCGGCCGGCTCCGGCGCGACGACGAGATCGCGCGACCTAGGCGTCAATCGCGGGCGTCGCGCTTTCCCTGACCGCCGCCTGGAGCGCCTCGAGATGTGCCCGCGCGGCATCGGCGGCCACGCGCTCGACGGAGCGGAACCGCCGGACGAGATCGTGCCCCAGCGGCGTCAGGGTGGCGCCGCCTCCGTTGCGGCCGCCGACCTGGCGCGCGGCGACGGCGCCGCCGAATATCCCGTTCGTCTGCTCGACGAGTTCCCAGGCGCGCCGATAGGACATGCCCATGGCCCGACCCGCGGCCGAGATCGAGCCGTGCGCGTCGATGGCCTCGAGGAGCGCGATCTTGCCCGGTCCGATACGGCCTCCGGGCTCGAGATCGATGCGCACGCTCAAGGTCGGCATGAACGGCTCCGCTTTCGGGATGGTCGTACCGGGTGGCCGTCTCTTGTGTCGGAAGCCTGGGACAGGGGCAAGCCGGGAGGTCGTAGCGAGGGGCCTTCACGATCTTCGGCTTCGAAGCTGGCGTCTACGCCCTGATCAATGGCGCAGCGCCCGTACCACCGCGGCGCAGACGTGGATCGTGCCTCCGGAGATCGCGGTTCTCGTCGGCTTCGGCGACCCTGCGCAGCCAGCCTGTCGGTGGCCAAAGAAGAACACGGCCGGCATGGAGCTTCGTTCGAGCAGGCCGACGTCCGCTCGCGTCACATTCCCGACAAGGCCGGAGGTCACATCCAGGCTATCGGCGCGGGGTGCGATCCTTGCAGGAGGGCGCCGGCTCCTGCGGCCGAGCAGCGGCGTCGCGTCCGGAGCGAGATGAAGCGTTATCTGGAATACCTCTGGCCGGTGTTCGGCCTCGTGGCGGTCGTCGTGTCGCTCTATCTCCTCTCGAAGGAATTCAAGGGCGAGAGCGTCGCGTCTGGCGTGTTCCACCAGCTCGGCTCGATCTCCTTGCTCGATTACGTGTTCGCCATCCTTTCGGCGCTGCTCGCCTATGCGGCGCTCGCCTGGTACGATCGCATCGCGCTCCTCCACCTCGGCATCCACTGGATCTCGCTGCCGTTCGTGGCGGTGTGTTCGTTCACCACCTATGCGCTGTCGCACACGATCGGCGTCTCGGTGTTCTCCGGCGCCATGGTGCGCTACCGCGCTTATTCCTCGAAGGGGCTTACGGCTGCCCAGGTCGCCGTGCTGGTCGCGATCTGCTCCATCACCTTCGCGCTCGGTGTGCTGCTGCTCGGGGGCGCCGTGCTGGTGTTCGAGCCCCAGGAGTTGCGCCGCGTCGCCGGCATGCTCCCGCACGTGCTGAACAACTCGACGATGGCGCGGATTATAGGCGCGGGATCGCTGATCATCGTTGCGGCCTACGTCGCCGGCTCGGTGCTGCGACTGCCGCCGTTTCGCGTTGCCGGCTTCGAGATCTTCTATCCGCAGCCCGGGATCGCCGCACGCCAGTTCATCGCCGCGCCGCTCGAGCTGATTGGCGCCGCGGGCATCATCTATTTCACTCTGCCCGAAGCGGGGAACCCGGGTTTCTTCGTCATTCTGGCGATCTTCCTCGGCTCGTTCTCCGCCGCCCTGGTCTCGAACGCGCCGGCCGGAGCTGGCGTCTTCGACCTGATCTTCATCAACGCGCTGCCGACCATCCCCAAGGCCAAGGTGCTCGCGGCCGTGCTGATGTTCAGGCTGTTCTACTTACTCATTCCGCTCGCCTTCGCGATCATCGTCGTGATTCTGTTCGAGCGTCGCCGACTGCAGCAGAAGCTGCGGGACGAGAAGGCGGAGGCGGCGACGGCCTGTGCCACCGCCGCCGCCGCCGGCCACGAGGGCTGAGGCATCAGCCCTTGGTCTTGGCGCAGTCCTTGACGAAGGCGTGCAGCTCTTCCTTGCGCAGGCCCTTGCCGAAGCCTTCCGTGCGGCATCGCTCGCGTTCGGCGAGGTCGGGCCGCTGACGGACCACGCAGGCCGACACGGCCTCGCGCTTGGCCGGACCCTTCAGGCCCTCGGACATCGCCTCGTCGCGGCAGCCCGCGCGCACCGCCTTCACGCCGTCTTTGATGCTCCCGGCCTCGGCGCTGGTCGAGACAGGGCTCGAAGCGGCCGGAGCCACCGCTGGAGCCGGCGCGGTTTGCGCGAAGGCCGACGTGGCGAGCGTGAGCGTGGCCAGCACGATCAAAGCATGGTTCATCGGAAGACTTCCCGTTCGAGATGTCACAGGAACGCACCGGCGCTTCCGGACCTACGCGGAAAGTGGGTCTCGGCGGGGCTCGCCGCGAGGTGGATCCCTGTTCGGCGCCGGCTTGTCGGGCTCCGCCCTGCCAGGTGCCGGGGCGTCGTCGGTCTTCTGGGGTTCGCGAGCAGCCTCGGGTGGAGTCTCGCCGGGGGGATCGATGGGGCCGCCTGCGGCGCGGCCGTCGACTGTGCCACGGCCGGAAGAGCCGATGACATCGTCGCGACGGCGACGAGGCAGGCGCAGGCCGGTACCTTCACGCGTCGCCCTTCACGGCCTCGCCGGCACGGTCTCGGCTGAGCCCATGGGCCTCCAAGTCGGAGAGATAGGCCGCCCACCTCTCACCCTTCTGCTGACCGAGTTCGTAGAGGTAGCCCCAGGTGAAGAGGCCGGTCGCGTGCATGTCGTCGAACGAGAGCTTGACCGCGTAGGTGCCCACCGGGTCGGCGCCGATCACTGCCACGTTGCGCTTGCCGCCGATCGTCTTGCGCTCGCGGCGGCTGTGGCCCTGGACCTCGGCGGACGGGCTCATCACCCGCAAATATTCCGCCGGCAGGTCGAAAGCCGCGCCGTCCTCGAAGGTCACGGCGAGTGTGCGGCCGCCGTTGCGCACCGCGATCTCGGTCGGCCATGCGGCATCGACACCCGTCATCCCACGTCTCCGCTCTTACAGCCCTGCGCGTCCGGCGCTATATGACACCTATGACACCGGCGACCGCTTTGGCTTCTCACGACGTCGTACCCGACCCCGCCGCCCGTGCTCCGCTCGTCGACCCGTTCGGCCGCCACATCAACTACATTCGCGTGTCCGTCACCGACAGGTGCGATTTCCGCTGCGTCTATTGCATGGCGGAAACCATGCAGTTCCTGCCGCGCCGCGACCTGCTGACGCTGGAGGAGCTCGATCGCCTCTGCTCCGCTTTCGTCGCGCGCGGCACGAAGAAGATCCGCCTGACTGGCGGCGAGCCCTTGGTGCGACGCGACTTGATGGCGCTCGTCCGCGGGCTCTCGCGCCACTTGGTCAGCGGCGCGTTGCAGGAGCTGACGCTCACCACCAACGGTTCGCAGCTCGCACGCTATGCCGGCGAACTCGCCGATGCCGGCGTGCGCCGCGTCAACGTCTCGATCGACAGCCTCGACGCCGACACCTTCCGCGCCGTCACGCGCCGCGGCGATCTCGGAACCGTCGTCCGCGGCCTCGATGCCGCACAGTCGGCCGGGTTGAAGGTCAAGATCAACACAGTCGCCCTGAAGGGCGTCAACGATGCCGAGATCCCGACCTTGATCGAGTGGGCGCACGGCCGCGGCATGGATCTCACCCTGATCGAGGTCATGCCGTTGGGCGAGATCGGCGCGCATCGCATCGATCAATACCTGCCGCTCTCTCAGCTGCGTGCCGACCTGGCGTCGCGCTATCGTCTGACCGATCTCGCCTACAAGACCGGCGGCCCCGCCCGGTACGTCAAGGTCGCGGAGACCGGCGGGCGGCTCGGCTTCATCACGCCGATGACGCATAACTTCTGCGAGAGCTGCAACCGCGTGCGCGTGACCTGTACCGGCACACTCTACATGTGCCTCGGCCAGGACGATGCCGTCGACCTGCGCGGGGTCTTGCGCGCCTCTCCGCAGGACGACCTGCTCGACGAGGCGATCACGCAGGCGATCGCGCGCAAGCCCAAGGGGCACGACTTCGTCATCGACCGCGCGCTCGCGCGTCCCGCAGTCGGCCGCCACATGAGCGTGACCGGGGGCTGAGTCGATCCTCGCTGAGAAGGTTGATCGACCCACTGTTGTGTTCAGGTAACGTGACCGTATCGCCGCCCTAGATCGAGGCTCCGTCCGGGTCCCCATAGTCTAAGGGGAGCGCGACACAAACGAGGGCCGGTGTCAGGGAACCGCGATAGAAAACCCTGCCATCGGCGCGAATCGCGACCTGTTTCGGAGTGCGTCGGGGTTCGCTGACATGACCGTCGCGACGGCCGCTTCTTATCTTTCGGCTGCCTCTTGACGGCGTGGGCGTGAACGCGCCCTTGGCGGCGTGTCCGCCGGTCCGCCTCTTGTCCAATTCTCTCGCCCGCCTTCTCACGAGTCCCTTCGCGCAGACTCTCGCCGCGCTCGCCACCGCCTTCGTGCTCGGCACGATGATCGGCTTCGAACGGCAATGGCGGCAGCGCAATGCGGGATTGCGCACCAACGTGCTGGTGGCGGTCGGCGCCGCCGCCTTTGCCGATCTCGGCCTCCGCCTGTTGCAGGCCGACGGGGCCACGCGGATCGTCGCCTACGTCGTTTCCGGGATCGGCTTCCTCGGTGCCGGCGTGATCCTCAAGGATGGCGCCAGCATCCGCGGCCTCAACACGGCGGCGACGCTCTGGTGCTCGGCGGCGGTGGGCGCCTTCGCCGGCAGCGGCATGCCGGCCGAGGCGGCGGCATTGGCCTTCTTCGTTCTGGCGGGAAACACGCTTCTGAGGCCGCTGGTGCGTTGGGTCGACCGCAGGCCGGTGGCTTCTGACGACAGCGAGGCCGTCTATCGCGTCCACGCCATCTGCGATCCCGACGCGCTGTCGGACGTGCGCGACCTTCTCGATGCCGAGTTGACCCATGCGACGCTGCCGATCCGAGAAGTGGAGATCCTCTCCGATACGGACGACCAGGTCGAACTCGCCGCGGTGCTGGTGCCGATCGTCGCGGCGGCCAAGGAACTCGACGCCGTCGTCGCGGCGCTGGAACGCTCGCCGCTGATCCACAGCGCGACCTGGTCGGCTCAGGCGACCGCCTGACCTTTCTTGCTCAAGTCCCGCGGCTGGTCCTCCAAATTCTCGGACGTCTTGTTCTTCTGTCGCTCGTCCTTGAGGTCGGCGACCGCCGCGTCGAAGCGCTCCCAATCCGCGGGCGAAAGCTCCTCGCCGGTTTCCTTGATCGACGCTTTTCTCGTCTGCATTCCCTGTCCTAAACTAGCTGGTCCTGTTTTCGCTCGGAGCGCGGCGCGCACAAGGCCCGATGAAGGAGACACCCTGATGACACCCTATGGCGCCACCGTGGCTCGGGAACTGCGATCCGCCCTCGTGCCCCTCGAGACCG
Source organism: Vulcanimicrobiota bacterium (assembly GCA_964657815.1). Classification (GTDB taxonomy): domain Bacteria; phylum Pseudomonadota; class Alphaproteobacteria; order Rhizobiales; family Beijerinckiaceae; genus RH-AL1. Next base: position 6,700 of record CAZZWW010000146.1, read on the forward strand.
TTTCGATCGTCGACCGTAAATACCTTCCCGCCGCGTTCCGCGCGCTGCTCAAGAACGCACTCTTCTGGGTGGTTCCCACGCCGGCCGTCGACGCTGCGCGCGCCGAGGCCATAGCCGCCGCGGACAAGCTCGCCACGACCATCGAGACCGTCGGCGTGCACCCGCAGGGAATCAGCCTCGAGGTCGATCAGGCGCGCGCCGACGCGATGGTCGCGTTGGAGGCATTGATCGACGCGGTCGCCGATGCGGAGCCGACGCAAAGTGCGAAGAGCCTCGGCATCGGCTGAAAGGCGGCCATTCCGGACGAAACCGAAAAGCTCAGCTCAGGTTGAGAAACCTCTCAGGGAGCTTTTCGATGCGTTTCATCCTCGCCACCCTCCTGGTCGCCACCGCGCTGGGCAGCGCGCAGGCCGCCGGCTTCGACTGCAGCAAGTTCGAGCACCAGTCCGATGGCACGTGGAAGGTCGTCCAGGCGCTGGAGATCCGCGGGCCGCGCGGTCGCATCGATTTCACGCCGGACGAGACCTACAAGGAAGGCCAGGAAAAGATGGGCCTCGACCTTGCCAAGCTCCTCGATGCGAACTGCGCCAAGAAATAGCGGTCAG
>CAZZWW010000147.1:0-7257 GCA_964657815.1 Vulcanimicrobiota bacterium
TCGCCTCCCCCTTCGAGGCCGTGCAGGATACCGAGGCGGCGGCATGAGCGACGCCATCGCCGACGACGCCCGTCCCGCCCCCCGCCTGATCGAGCGGCTGCGCGCCCTGTTCGGCCTCGGCGCGGTATCGATCCGCGACGACATCCAGGACGCCTTGGAGGACACGTCGGCCCAGGCCGACTTCTCCGCCCAGGAGCGGACCATGATGAAGAACGTGCTGGCCCTGCACGAGGTCGGCGTGGCCGACGTCATGGTGCCGCGCGCCGACATCTTCGCCGTCTCCCTCACGATGACCTTGGCCGAGGTGCTGGCCATGTTCCGCACGGCGGGGCACTCGCGCCTGCCGGTCTACGGCGCCACGCTCGACGACCCCCGCGGCATGATCCACGTCCGCGACCTCGTCGACCACATCGCCGCCGCCGAGGCCCCCGTGCCGCGGGAGGAGATCGCGCCCACCCGCACCGAGGGGCCGGAGCCGGCGCAGGAGAAGATGGTGCGCTCGCTGGGCTCGCTCGACCTGGCGCAGCCGCTGGCCGACGCCAACATCCTGCGCCCGGTGCTGTTCGTGCCGCCTTCCATGCCGGCGCTCGACCTCCTGGTGAAGATGCAGGCGACCCGCACCCACATGGCCCTGGTCATCGACGAATACGGCGGCACCGACGGCCTCGCCTCCATCGAGGACATCGTCGAGATGATCGTCGGCGACATCGAGGACGAGCACGATTTCGCCGAGGACCCGCAGATCGAGGCCGGCGCCGACGGCTGCTTCCTGGTCGACGCCCGCGCCCCGCTCGACGACGTCTCCAAGGAGATCGGCACCGACCTCGAGGCGATGCACGACGCCGAGGACGTCGACACGGTCGGCGGCCTCGTCACCGCGCTCGCCGGCCACGTGCCCGTCCGCGGCGAGATCGTCGCCGAGGGCGGCTTCGAGTTCGAGGTGCTGGACGCCGACCCGAGGCGGGTCAAGCGCCTCAAGATCTACCGCCAGGTGACCAAGGAGCCGGCCGACGCGGCGTGATTTCGGTTCTGCGCCGACATGGGCGCCGTTTTTGGATGCGCGCTTCCCCTCTCCCTTGCGGGGAGGGGCCAAGGGTGGGGGTCATGCCGTACATCTCGGCCGGTCGGTGAGGTGAGATGCCCGAGCTCTTCTCTCAATTGGTGGACCGAGAAGCACGGAGGGACCCCCACCCCTGCCCCTCCCCGCAAGGGGGGAGGGGAACGCTTCCCGGCGAGGGTCGCAGTTGGCCGCGTCCGTTGGCACGGGATAGGCTGACCCCATGACCCGCACCCGCCTCGACGCGCCGGCGCTGTGGCAGGCCGCGCGGCTCGTCGGCGCCTGCGCGCTGGCCTTCGCCGTCGCCGCCGCCAGCGGCCTGCCGGAGCGCTACTGGGCGCTGATCACCGCCGTCGTCGTGACCCAGCCGATGCTGTCGGACACGCTGGGCGCGGGCCGCGAGCGGGTGCTCGGCACGCTGCTCGGCGCGGCCGCCGGCTTCCTCGTGCTGTTCGCCGAGGAGCAGGGCGCGCCGCGGCTACCGCTGTTCTGGATGGCGCTGGTCGGGCTCGCCCTGCTCGTCGCCGTCTACCCCTACCTGCGGCTCAGCGCCGTCACGCTCATCGTGGTGGTGCTGGTGCCCGGCACCGGCGCGATCTACGCGCGCCCCTTCGACCGCGTCGCCGAGATCCTGATCGGCACGCTCGCCGCCATCGCCGCGGCGGCCGCGATCCGGCCGAGGCTGTGGCGGCGCGGGCTGGCGGAGGGGGCGGCGCGGGCGCGGGCGGAAGGGACGGTGGGGGAGTAGGGGCGGGTCTCGACGACGGGGCTGCGATCGTGGTTTGATGGTATGGTCAGGGCCGACATCCGTCCCATCACCAACGATCAGGAGCACGCGCTCGCGCTGGGCGAGATCGATCGCCTGTGGGACAGCCGTACCGCCGCCGGCGTCGCGGCGCTCGACGCGCTCACGATCCTCGTCGCGGCCTACGAGGCGAAGCGCTGGCCGATCGAGGCCACGCTCGACGCCGGCCTACCGGCTCGAGGAGGCTCCGGCGGGAGGCAAGCGGTCACGGGCATCGAGGACAGCGGCGAAGGCCTGATGTCCGGGCCTGCGGACCAAGATCGCACCGACATCTTCGCAGATCGAGCTATTCCGCATTCTTCGTCAGAGCCTTCTTCGGCGCACGAGGCTTCAACGCCTTGCTCTGCAACGCCTTACCAGTTTTCGACCCAGTGCTTCGCGCAGGTGCCTTGATCTTGGTTGCCGGCGCGCTTGGACTGGCACCGCCGAGTATGAGCGCTGAGGCACGATTACGGGCCCAGGCCCCATCGGCGCCTTTCAATTCAGGGTTCTTGGCGTCCAAGCGCTTCACGAAAGCAGTGGCGTCTTTGTCCGGCAGATGCTCAAGCACCAACTTGAAATCGCTCTCGCCGACCGCCGCTGCCATTCTCTGCAGCTGTTCAAACTTGAGATCCTTGTCCTTCAGCTTCGTGACGAGAATGCTCATCGCAAGGTCGTTGACCTGTGCGTCGCTGAACGCGAACTCGGCCGGCTTCTGCGCAATGGCCGCGAGGACCGCAATGCCGTTGACTACCATGCTGGACATCAGAGCAGGCCTTTCACTTCCTTGACGAGGGGTACGAGGATGTTGCTGATCACCGGCTGCGTGTATTTTTGCACGAAGGTCGGGTAGTCCGGCATCATCAGCGCATTCACGAGCGCCGCCGACGTGGGGATCTGCGCCTTCAGCATTGCGTAGCCGGCTCCAGGATCGGCGATCGCGGAACGCAGCTCGTCGAAGACTTCGACATGCTGCCGGATACTTCTGTTCATTCGCACGACCAAGATGTTCGGCTTGGATTTAGGCTCAGGTAGAGTGCGCGTCCTGATCTGCCAGATGTTCTCGTGGAAGGCGTTCAGGCCGTAGACCGACAATCTGTCCGGCACTGTCGGTACGATGACGAGATCGCTGAGGCGGATGGCGATCTCGGTGACGGGCGATATACCGGGGGCGCAATCGAAGAGGATGAAGTCGTAGGTTTCGGCCAACGGCAGGATGTCACTCTTGAACAAGCGGAGGATCTGCCCGTCCGAGGCGAAGAAGCTGTTGTTGGCTTTCGCGAGCTCGTAGAGGAGTTCGCGTTCGACCGTCCGGAGGCGCGGACCGCAGGGAAGCAGAGCGACGGGAAGTTGCTCGCCACGGTGAAGGGTGGCGCAGATCGTCGGATGTATTGAGTTTGCGAGATCGGCCTTGGTCTTCTTGATCAATCTCTTTTCGAAGAAGGCCTCGAGCGTTCGTTCGTTTTCGATCAACTCGTCGAGCTGTTCGTCCCCTGCAACCGCTACGGACGCGCTCGCCTGGGGGTCGAGGTCGATCACAAGGACTTTTACCGAGGCATCGTCGGCAGCCAATGCTTCCGCCAAGCTGACGACTGTCGTCGTTTTGCCGACGCCGCCCTTCATGTTGGCGACGGCGATGAATTTGCCGTTGCGCCCTTTCGTCGATGCACCTAGTTTCGCTTTCACCCCACTCCTCCGGTCGCCTGCAGCAGCGCCGCCTTCTGCTCGTCCGACAGCCGCGACTCCAAAAACCCGTCCACGACCGAACCAAGCGTCGGCTTGCGACGCGGGTCGACCAGCACCTCGCAGCCGTCCGGCTCGGCCGCGCGCTCCGGCGCCTTCATCCGGATCAGCCCGATCCCGTGCTCCTCGCAATGCGTGACGATGTCGTCGAGCATCGGCTCGTTCTTCGAGCGCTCCGGCAGGTGCCAGACGAAGTGGCCGAAATGGGTGAAGCGGGTCTGGGCGAGCGCCTCGTGGATCGCCAGCACGCCGCCGCCGGTCTCGGTCTTGAGCTCGAACGAGTGCAGGTCGACCTGGGCGCCGGGCATCAGCTTGAAACGCATGGCGCTGACGAGGATGAAGTCGGGGCGCGCCCACTTGCCTTTGTGCGGACCCATGACGGAGGTGTCCTGCACGATGCAGGCGCCATTTCTGGGAAGGTCCAGTGACTTGCGGAAGGGGCCATCGAGAAAGCATCGGAGCGGCGCCATCAGTTTGGCCTCGGACCAGACCTCCGTGGTCGCCGGCGGCTTGCCGGCATCAGGAACGACCGCGTCGGGCTGCGTCAGGAAGATCTGGCCGCCTTGGCCGCGGAGGCGTCCGACCTTGCCGGCGGTGAACAGCGTGTCGCGGGCGGCGAAGAAAGCGTCGTCGTCGATGGGCCGTTCGAGGCGACGCGCCAGCATCACGCGCATGACCCTGTTGAGGACGGGTGTTCCATCCTCCGGGAGCGAGGAGAGGATCTCCGTTTCCAAGCCCGTCATTGCCGATGCACTTTGGCGGTCCTGTCGTCGCGTCGCGATGTCGAGCCGACTAGCTTAGAATCACCGAAGGTTGCAAGGCCCGACGCAACGCAACTAGCGCGATGGACACGGTTCCGGGTCGAGCGAGGCGCACCGGTTCCGGGTTGTCGCTGATGCGAGCCCCGGAATGACGAAGGGCGAAGACCGCTGCCGAAACGCCCCCCTCACCCCACCCCCGCCACCGCCCGCCGCCCCGCCCGCACCGGCAGCGGCTCCGCCTCGGGGTCCTCCACCAGCTCGTACGTGCGCCCGAACAGCCTGTGGCTGTCGTCCTCCCGCCCGATCGCGATGATCGCCGACGACCCCAACGGCCCCGTCAGCAGGCGCACGACCTGGGCGCGGGTCTCGGCGTCGAGCGTGTCGAGCGCCTGATCGATGACGATCCAGGGCGGGGCCTGCAGGGCGAGGCGGGCGAAGGCGAGGCGCTGCTGGTCCTGGTCGCCGAGGTCCTGGTCCCAGCGCGCGTCCTCGTCGAGGCGGCCGGTGAAGGCGCCGAGGCCGACCGCCTCCAGCGCCGCGACGAAGCGGGCATCCTCCATGCCGCGAGGGTCGTCGGGATAGGCGAGGACGTCGCGCAGGCGGCCCGAGCGAATGTAGGGGCGGCGCGCGACGTGGACGAAGGCCTCGTCGGCGGGCAGCGCGATGCGGCCCCGGCCCCACGGCCAGAGCCCCGCCAGGGCGCGGAAGAAGATCGTCTGCGCGTCGCCGGAATCGCCGGTGATCAGGACGCGCTCGCCGGCGCCGATCTCGACGCGTGGCACGTCGATGCGCGTGCACTGGCCCTGGGCGGCGACGACGACGCGGTCGATCACCAGCTTGCCCGGCTCGCCCGGCCCCACGCTGATTCGGCCGGCGCCGCCGTGGAGGTCCTCGCACTCCACCGCGGCGCGGCGGAAGTCGGCGACGCGCAGCAGCGTCGCCCGCCAGTCGGCGATGCTCGAGAAATTGTCGACGAACCAGCGCAGCGAGCTCTGCACCTGGTTGAAGGCGCCGACCGCCATCATCAGTTCGCCGAAGCTGATCTGCCCGTCGAAATAGACCGGCGCGGCGACGAGGATCGGCACGATCTGGGTCAGCCAGCCGTAGCCGGCGGTGACCCAGGTCAGCTTCACCGAGGCGGAGACGATGGCGCGCATCGCACCCAGCACGGTGCCCAGGTCGCGCTCGAGGAAGCGCCGCTCGCTGGCCTCGCCGCGGTGCAGCGCGATCGTGCCGATATGGTCGCTGACGCGCACCAGGGTCGAGCGCAGCTCGGCCTCGCGGCCGTAGCGCTCGGCGTTGAGGTGGATCAGCGAGTGGCCGACGCGGTAGCTCGCGAACGAGCCGAGCAGGGCGTAGATCAGGGCCGCCCAGACCATGTAGCCGGGCACGACGATCTTGTGGCCGAGGAGGTGCAGCGAGAACCCCTCGGACAGGCGCCACAGCACCACCACGAAGACCACGAGCAGCACCGAGGCCTGCAGCAGCGCGATGGCCAGCGTCGCGGTCAGCTCGCTCAGGTGGCGCGTGTCCTCGGTGAGCCGCTGGTCGGGGTTGACGCCGAAGATCCCGCCGTGGGCCATGCGGAAGGCGCGCAGCGGCGCCAGCCACAGGTCGAGCAGGTCGTGCATCAGTCCGGCGCGCAGCTTCAGCTGCAGCATCAGGTTCAGCCACATCTGGGCGACGTTGAGCACCAGCAGCGTCCAGGCGATGGCGAAGAACACGAAGAGCTCGCGCACGAAGGTGCCCATGTCGCGCTCGTTGATGGCGTTGTAGAACGGCGCGTTCCAGGCGTTCAGCGCGACCTGCGACGCGGCGGTGGCGGCGAGCACGACCACCACGGCGAGCGACAGCCAGACGATGGTGCGCCACTCGGGCGAGCCGGCGAGGGCGCGCACCATCCCGGCCAGCTGCGCGCCGAAGCGGAGCGGCGCCTGCGCCTCGCTCTGGTCCGGGTTCCGGCCTGTCGCCATGCGCCGCCCTCTCCGCTGTCCGTTCGGTCCGGGCCGATCTTGGTCGCCCGCGCCGCTGCGCTAACTAGGGCGGCGTCGTCGGGGCTCATCCTTACGGCCTGATCCGGAACGAAACGAGGCCGACGCTTGACCGACATCGACGCGCTGATCGCCGCCATGACCCTCGAGGAGAAGGCCGGGCAGCTCAACATGCTGGCCTGGGGCGCGCCGCTGACCGGCGCCATCGCCGCGGGCGACGCCACCGACGCGGTGCGCGACGGCAAGGTCGGCAGCCTCATCAACCTCGTCGGCGCCGCCGAGGTCGCCGCGATCCAGCGCGTGGCGGTGGAGGAGACCAGGCACAAGATCCCGCTGTTCTTCGGCTACGACGTGATCCACGGCCACCGTACCCTGTTCCCGGTGTCGCTCGCCGAGGCCGGCGCCTTCGATCCCGACCTGTGGGAGCGCACGGCGCGCGCCGCCGCGATCGAGGCGGCGGCCGACGGGCAGGACGTCACCTTCTCGCCGATGGTCGACGTCTCGCGCGACCCGCGCTGGGGCCGCAGCGTCGAGGGCGCGGGCGAGGACCCGTGGCTCAACGCCCGCTTCGGCGAGGCCAAGGTTCGCGGCTACCAGGCGTCGGGGCTGAAGGCGGCCGACGGGCTCGCCGGCTGCGCCAAGCATTTCTGCGGCTACGGCGGCGTGCTCGCGGGGCGCGAATACGCGCCCACCGACGTCTCGCCGCGCACCGTGCGCGAGGTCTATCTGCCGCCGTTCGAGGCGGCGGTGCGCGCCGGCGTCGCGTCGATCATGCCCTCGCTGAACGCGCTCGACGGCATCCCGATGACCGCGCACCGCGAGCTGCTGGAGGACTGGCTGCGCGGCCGGCTGGGCTTCGACGGGCTGATCATCAGCGACTACGGCGCGGTGCGCGAGCTGGTGAACCACGGCACCGCCGCC
>CAZZWW010000148.1:0-7257 GCA_964657815.1 Vulcanimicrobiota bacterium
AAGCCTATCCAAATGCTTTCTCAAAGGGATAATTGGGTAAAATTTCCTAATCGACGTCGATCACGCTCTCGTTGATCGGCCGTAGCGCCTTAAATTAGCCCTGAACCAAACCCATCTTGCTCATGAGGCATTACACCTCTTTCTCTCAGGTGTTTCATGACACGCAAACTTCTCGCTTTTACGCTTGCTGCATCGACCCTTGCTCTATCCGTCGCGGCACCGCTTTCATCCGCTGAGGCTCAATGGCGCGGGGGCTACGGATACGGCCGAGGCTATGGTCGTAGTGGCTACGGATACGGGCGCCGCGGGTACGGTGATCGTGGGCTCGGCGTCGGCGCCGGTGTCGGCCTGGGTCTCGCCGGTGGTGCGGTGGCGGGTGCGATCGCCGGGAGCGCCGCTCGCGGATATTGAGCCGAAGCATCCGTTGTCTTCAAGCCCCGCCGGTCACCGGCGGGGCGTCTCGACCAAACCTGATCGAACCTTCACTCGGGGCCGGCGCCCCAATGATGCTGCGCGATGTCCCGGCTGTTCTTGATGACCTTGGCCGCCGCGTTCGCGTCACCGCCGGCGAAGGTGGTCGGATCGGCATCGCAAAGGATGCAAAAGAGCGCTTGGTGCGTTCTCGCTGCGAAGTACTTGAAGCCCGGCGGCTGGCCCTCCAGCCCGCTTGTCCCGAACGCGTCGGCGACTTTCGCCTGCGCCGCCTCGAGCGCCGCGACCATGGTGTCCATCACAGCTCTCTCGGCCGCGGATAGGACTTCACCGTAAGCGCGTTCGGCAGGCGTCGGGATCGGACACGCTTCGGCCATTGGCTCTCTCCAAAGCCTGGAGCGTTGCAAACCCCAGGCTTCGACATGTGTCTGGTGGCCCCGGTTGGGTTCGAACCAACGACCTGCCGCTTAGAAGGCGGCTGCTCTATCCAGCTGAGCTACGGGGTCCCACGTGGGTCGCGTTCAGTGGGTCCACTGACCGCGGCGCGTCGACTTGAAGTTGTCGGAATAGGAAAAGACCTTCGGCGCCACCGGCTTGGGCTCGTCGACGCGATGCGCGATGCCGTTGCGCTGGCAATAGCCCACCGCCTCCTCCTTGGTGCCGAACCGCAGCGTGATCTGGCGCTTCATGTCGCCGGACCCCGACCAGCCCATCAGCGGGTCGATCGCCATGCCTTCCTCCGGCTCGTAGACCAGCACCCAAGCCTTGGTCGAGGCCTTGCCGGACTGGGTCGCCGACGGCGACGGCTTGTAGATGCGCGCGGTCATGGCACTCCTCGTTCTCGCCCGGCTGGTCGGGGCAGCAGGATTCGAACCTGCGACCTATAGTTCCCAAAACTATCGCGCTACCAGGCTGCGCTATACCCCGGGTCAGGCGAGCCCGACGCTTCTACAGCGAGATGGCCCCGTTCCGCCAGAGCCGATCGCTATCCCGCAGCCGCGGCAAAGACCAGGAGCACGGCGATCTCGGACACCTGCTGCGCCGCGCCGGCGACATCGCCGGTCTGGCCGCCGATCTGGCGCCAGGCCAGCGCCGTCATCGCCAGCGCCGCCAGGGCTGCCGCGAGCATCGCCACCAGAGCACGTCCCACATCCGCTCGTGTTGCCGCTGTCACGGCCATCGAGATCGCGAAGGCCGTTGCGCACACCGCGAGGTGCCGGCGCCGCCCGAGCCCGCCGGCGGCCGCCCCCCTGCCCTCGCTCCGAGCCGGCGGCAGCATCGCCAGCGGTACGAAGCAGGTGGCGCGCGACAGCACGGCCGCGACGAGGATTGCAGTGCCGCCACGTCCCTCCGCGGCTGCTGCCGCGACTGCCGAGCAGCGCAGCAGCAGCGAGAAGGCGATCGCCGCCGCGCCGAACGCCCCGACGGCACTCTCGCGCATGATCGCGAGCTTGCGTTCGCGAGTTCGGCCACCCCCGAAGCCGTCGGCGCAGTCGGCCAACGCGTCCTCGTGAAGCGCGCCGGTCAACATCACCAGGGAAGCGAGGGCGAGCGTGGCGGCCACGAGCGGCGCCAAACCCGTCGAGGAACTCACCCAAAGAACGGACACCGGAAGCAGAGCCAGCACGAGACCGGCGACCGGCGCCATCGGCGCCGCCGCGGCGAGACCGCCGGCGCCCAGCATGCGCTCGCGCTCGGTCCCCGGCACCGGCAGCCGGGAGAAGAAGCGCAGGCAGATCAGGAGGTCGGCGAAAGGCGTCATCGGTCCCGCGAGAGCCCGGCCGTCGGCGGGGGCAGGCGCAGATACGCGCGCCCATGCCCGCCGCACAAGCATGTTGCTTCCCCAGGCCTCGCGCCCTGTTCCCTTCGGCCTACATAAGCTCTAGGGTCCGCGCGGATTTCGCCCCGCGGTCCACAAGGGCCACGCACGGTTCGCCGCCGCATGGCCCGGACCGACCCGGCGGTCGACCGCCGGTTTCTCAAGGATCATGAATGTCGAAGGAAGAACTGCTCGAGTTTCCCGGCGTCGTCGCGGAACTGCTCCCCAACGCCACCTTCCGGGTCAAGCTCGAGAACGATCACGAGATCATCGCGCACACCGCCGGCAAGATGCGCAAGAACCGCATCCGCGTCCTCACCGGCGACAAGGTGCTCGTGGAGATGACCCCTTACGATCTGAGCAAGGGCCGGATCACCTACCGCTTCAAGTAGGCGAGCGATGACAGGGGGCGTCGAATCGCAAAAGCCCGGCAGGGTTCAGAAGCTCGTACTCGCCTCCGGCTCGCCGCGCCGGCTCGCGCTGCTCCGCCAGGTCGGCATCGAGCCGACGGCCCTGCTTCCGGCCGACCTCGACGAAACGCCGAACAAGGGCGAATCCCCCCGCTCGCTGGCGATGCGGCTCGCCGAGGAGAAGGCCCACGCCGCAGCCAAGGTTCTCAAGCTCCGGCCCGATCTCGAGGGCGCCTACCTCATCGCCGCCGACACGGTCGTCAGCGTCGGGCGGCGCACCTTGCCGAAGTGCGACCTCGTCGAGGAGGCGGACGGCTGCCTGCGCCTGCTGTCCGGCCGCGGGCACCGTGTTCACACCGGGCTGTGCCTGATCACGCCCAAGGGTGCGGTGCGCAAGAAGCTCGTGGAGACGCGGGTGCGCTTCAAGCGCCTCGGAAAGCTCGAGGTGCAGGCCTATCTCGACGGCGGCGAGTGGCGCGGCAAGGCCGGCGGATACGCGATCCAGGGCCGCGCCGGCGCCTTCGCCATCAAGCTCGTCGGGTCGTATTCGAGCGTGGTCGGGCTGCCGCTCTACGAGACCGTGAACCTGCTCGCCGGCGAAGGCTACGTGGTGCAATCCGTCGACCGCGAGGCCGCGCTCGACGAGGTCGCGGCGGGCTGACGCTGGTGACCCCCGACATGGTCCCGTTCGGCGCGCACGACCCCCAGGCGAAGCCCTGCCCGATCTGCGGCAAGGGCGCCAAGGCCGAGACGTCGCCGTTCTGCTCGAAGCGCTGCGCGGACGTCGACCTCCACCGCTGGCTCGGCGGCGTCTATGCCGTGCCGACGGATGAGCCCGGCCAGGCGGCCGGTCCTGACGAGCACGAGGACTGATGTTCTTCGTCGTCTCGAAGGTCGCCGGCATCGTCCTCTTCCATCCGCTGAACTTCCTGCTGCTGTTCGGTCTCCTCGGACTGCTGCTCGGCCTGACGCGTCTCCGGCGAAGCGGCCGTGCCATCGCCTCGACGACGGCGGTGCTTCTGCTGATCGCAGCCTTCTCGCCGCTGAGCGCGCTGATCCTGCGCCCGCTCGAAGACCGTTTCCCGCAACCGCCGCGCGCCATGCCGGCGCCGACGGGCATCGTCGTGCTCGGCGGTGCGCTCGACGAGGACCTCGGCCGCGCCCGCGGACAGCCGACGCTGACCGAGGCGGCCGCACGCCTGACGAGCGGCGTCGCGCTGGCGCTGCGCTACCCGCAGGCGCGGCTGGTCTTCACCGGCGGCTCGGCCAACCTCGACAGCGGCACGGCCGCCGACGAGGCCGGCGGAGTCCGCGACCTGTGGCTCTCTTTGGGACTGCGCGCGGAGCGGATGACCTTCGAGGATCGTTCGCGCAACACCTACGAGAACGCGACGTTGACGCGGACGATGGTGCAACCGAAACCGGGCGAGCGCTGGCTGCTGGTCACCTCCGCCGCCCACATGCCGCGTTCGATCGGCATCTTCCGTCACATCGGCTGGGCGATGATCGCCTATCCGGTGGACTACCGCACTTTCGGCGACGCGCGCGACGCCAAGCCGACCACGCTGGCGCTCGCCTCCCTGATCCGCCTCGACGTGGCGCTGCACGAGTGGGTCGGCCTTGTCGCCTACAGGGTCACGGGAAAGACGGATGCGCTGTTCCCGTCGCCTTGAGGCACGCATCCGCCGACGGCCCGGATGAGCCGCCCGATCGAGTTCACGATGCCGAACAGCTCGCCCTCGCGAAGACGCGAGCACATCGTGAGCCTCGGTTTCGCGCGAGCGCGATGGCCAAGGCTTGGTGCAGACATTCGGACCGCATGCTGAACGGGCCCCGGCTTATCGCGCTTGGCCTCGTTCGTCACGATCCACAATCGCCTTCGCAAAGCGAGCCAACTGGCGATCGCTGTATGTCAACCCGCATCGGCAGAATATCGACCTATCGGGCTTGCCGTCCGTCGAGCAGCTCTTCGAGACGCCGCTGCTCGGCTTCGCTCAGCGGCCGGGCCGGATCGCGTGTCGGCGCCTTGCGGCCGCGAACGGCGAAAGCGATCCCGATGCCGCCGAGCACCAGCACGATGAGCGGCGTGCCCCAGAGCAGCAGCGTCTGCGTCTCGAACGGCGGCTTCAACAGGATGAACTGGCCATAGCGCGCGACGAGATAGTCCTTGATCTGGCTGTTGCTGTCGCCGGCCAGCAGGCGCTGGCGCACCAGCAGGCGGATGTCGCGGGCGAGGTCGGCGTGGCTCTCGTCGATCGACTCGTTCTGGCAGACGAGGCAGCGCAGCCCGGTCGAGACGTCGCGGGCCCGGCTCTCCAAAGCCGGGTCTTTCAGCATCTCGCCGGGCTCGACGGCAAGCGCGGGCGCGGCCGAGGCGAGCAGGAGCAGGAAGGCAGCGCTCCACGTTCCGAACGAGGCGCGACGCTGCCCGACGCGCCCTTCTCCCCTTGCGGGAGAAGGTGGCGCGACGCGACGGACGAGAGGCCGCTCGATCCCGAGGAGCTTGGCACTGCGGCAGGAGAAAACGGCGAGGTTTCCGGTAGGGAGAGAAGGCGACACGGCCCGTCTCATTCCGCCGGCACCGCCGTGGGATGCGCGCGCCGCGCCCGCGCCGCAATGCCGAAGCGCAGCCGGCGGTCGGACAGCGACAGCGCGCCGCCGAGCCCCATGATCAGCGCGCCGATCCAGATCAGCGTGACCAGCGGCTTCCAGTAGAGCTTCACGTCGATCGTGGGAGAGCCGGCGACCGGCGAGCCGATCGACTCGTAGAATTGGCCCAGGCCCAGCGTGACGATGCCGGCCTCGGCCCGCGCCATCTTGCGCACGGGGTAGAAGCGGCTCGCCGGTTCCAGCCTGGCGATGACCTCGCCGTTCTTGGAGAGAACCGTGCGGGCCACCGCCGCCTCGTAGTTCGGACCCTTCTCGGGCGCCACGCTGACCAACTGGGCGGTGTAGGGGCCGACGGTGGCGATGTCGCCCGGCTTCATGGCGAGGATCGTCTCCTGCCCCCAGCCGGCGGCGGCGAGGCCGAGCAGCGTCACGCCGAGACCGGCATGGGCCACAGACGTGCCCCAGGCGGAGCGCGGCAGGCCCACGCCGCGCGACCAGGCATCACCCCAGCCGCCGGCGCCGATCCGCCGCGCCAGGTCGGCGAAGGACCCCACGATGACGAAGATCGCGAGCCCGGCCATCACGTAGGACATCACCGGCTCGCCCTTGGTCCAGGCGAAGACCAGCAGTGCGGCGAGGCCGGCGAGCATGGCGATCATCATGCGCTGGGCCGCGCCGAGCAGGTCGCCGCGCTTCCAGGCCAGCGACGAACCGATCGGCATCGCCAGGAACACCGGGATCGAGATCGGGATGAAGGCGGTGTTGTAGAAGGGCGCGCCGACCGAGATCTTCTGTCCGGTCATCGCCTCGAGCGCCAACGGGTAGATCGTGCCGACGAACACCGTGGCGCAGGCGGCGGTCAGCAGCAGGTTGTTGACCACCAGAGCGCCCTCGCGGCTGACCGGCGCGAACAGGCCGCCCTGCTTGAGGGTGCTGCCGCGCCAGGCGAAGAGCGCCAGCGACCCGCCGATGAAGAAGATCAGGATTACGAGGATGAAGAAGCCGCGTCGCGGGTCGGTGGCGAAAGCATGCACGGAGGTGAGCACGCCCGAGCGCACCAGGAAGGTGCCGACGAGCGACAGCGAGAAGGCCAGGATGGCAAGGAAGATGGTCCACACCTTCAGCGCCTCGCGCTTCTCCATCACCACGGCGGAGTGCAGTAGCGCGGTGCCGGCGAGCCAGGGCATGAACGAGGCGTTCTCGACCGGGTCCCAGGCCCAGAAGCCGCCCCAGCCCAGCGTGTAGTAGGACCAGTACGACCCCATCGCGATGCCCAGCGTCAGGAACACCCAGGCGATCAGCGTCCAGGGCCGCACGAAGCGCGCCCAGGCGGCGTCGACGCGGCCGGCGATCAGCGCGGCGGCCGCGAACGAGAACGTCATCGAGAAGCCGACGTAGCCGAGGTAGAGCAGCGGCGGATGGATCGCGAGGCCGGGATCCTGGAGCAGCGGGTTGAGGTCCTGCCCCTCGATCGGCGGCGTCAGCATGCGGGTGAAGGGGTCGGACGTGAGCAGGATGAAGAGCAGGAAGGTCGCGGCGATCCAGCTCTGCACGCCGAGCACGAGCCCGCGCAGGTCGGCCGGCATGCCGCGCGAGAACAACGCCACCGCCGCGGCGAACACCGAGAGAATGAGGACCCACAGCAGCATCGAGCCCTCGTGGTTCCCCCAGACGCCGGTGATCTTGTAGATCAGCGGCTTGGAGGAGGCCGAGTTCTCGACGACGTTGAGAAGGCTGAAGTCCGAGACGACGTGGGCGTAGGTCAGCGCGGCGAAGGCCAGCGCCGTGAAGACGAAGCCGGCGATGGCGACCGGCGGCGCCACGGCGATGAGACGGCCGTCGCGGGTGTAGTGCCCGACGAGCGGCAGGATCGCGTTGACGACCGCCAAGGCCAGCGCCAGCACGAGGCAGAAATGGCCGGTTTCGACGATCATCGGGCAGATCTCTTGAGGACGTCATTCCGGACGAAGCGGAGCGGAGATCCGG
>CAZZWW010000149.1:0-7249 GCA_964657815.1 Vulcanimicrobiota bacterium
CTCCTTCGACCATTCGGCGTAGCTCTTGTCGAGCAGCGGCAGGTCGAGCAGCCACTCGCCGGGATAATCGACGATGTCGAGGATCAGCGCCGCGGGACCGGCGCGCAGGCCGCCGGCGCGCTCGAACTCGAGCCGGATGCGCAGCTCGGAGATGCGGCGCGTCGACTCCGGCCAGTGCCGCGTCGCGCCGTCCGCGCCGCCGGCCAACGCGGCGCGGTGGTCCTCGTAGGCGAAGCGCGGCACGGCATCGTCGGGCTGCGGCTCCAGGCGCCCCTTGGTGAGCCGCCCCTCGGCCATGACGCGGAACACCGGCAGCGCGCCGCGTCCGGCCCCGGAGCCGGGTCGGCCCAGCTCGGTCAGGTGCTGGATGAGCGCGGTGATGAAGACCGTCTTGCCCGCGCGCGACAGGCCGGTGACGCCGAGGCGGACGACGGGGGTGCCGACGCTCTCGGCCAGGGTCTGGGCGAGGGCGCGCGCCTCGAAGAGGAGATCGGAGAAGAAGGGCACGTGCGTCTCGCGTGGACAGAGCCCGGACTATGTAGGAAGCCCGGGCTCGGGCAGCAGGCTCAGGCGGCGGGCTCGGGCCCGTAGGCGTTGGCGCCGGCCGTGCCCGGCACCATCATCAGGATCGCCTCCATCGCGACCTGGCTCATCGCCGTCACGCCGCTCGTCTTGTCGGACGAGGTCTCGATCAGCACGATCAGCACCGGCCACAGCAGCAGGAACCATCCGGTCATGCCGATGTCGTGCAGGCGGCGGACGGAGACGAGGATGAACGCGATCACCACCGCCAGCGCGGCGACCGCCGTCCCGATCGCCACCAGCTGCGCCGTCGCCTGCGACAGCTCGATGCCGCGCAGCGGCTGCGGGATGTCGTGCTCGGCGAAGGTGTGGTCCATCGTCCAGATCGCCAGCGCCAGGAGGCCGAACACGGCCCAGCCGATCGGCAGCAGGATGATCTGGGCGATGACGTAGTTGCGTCGGCTGAGGCGCATGGACCGTCGTCGACCCCTTCGGCAATCGCTGCCCTGCTAGGCGGCTCTCTCGCACGCGTCAATCGCAATGGAGGGGCAAGCCGCGTGTCTTGCCGGCTCCGCGGCGCGGTGAGAGAAGAGGGGCTCATCGCACGAGGAGGCCTCTTGAGCGCCCAGACCCAGCCGCAGCTGCTGCATCTCGTCTTCGGCGGCGAGCTCGAGGACCTCGACGGCACCCGCTTCACCGATCTCAAGGCGCTCGACATCGTCGGCGTGTTCGGCACCTACGGCGAGGCCCATTCCGCTTGGAAGAAGAAGGCGCAGAGCACAGTGGACTCCGCCAGCACGCGCTACTTCATCGCCCACCTGCACAAGCTGCTCGATCCGGCGGGCTAGGCGCATCCTCCTCCGCGAAGCGGGCTGACGGAGGCACGCATCTCGAGGAAGGCGATTTCCCCTCCGCCTTGCGGCCCCCGGCATCCGGCAACGGCCATGGATGCGGCGGTCCTGGCGAAGGCCTGCGCCCGGCGCCGGCGGCGGTCCCTACGTGCATATCCGCGAGACCCTGCTTCCGGCGCATGGTCGCCGCCGCGGCCGAACCCATAGTTTTCTTTGGCGCGCCCCAAATTCTTGCCTATACCGGCCGCCGACGCGGGCGCCGCTGGCGCGGCCTTCGCATCGCAGCGCAGCCGGCCCGGAAGAGCGACGTGTCCATCCTCATCGACAAGAGCACCAAGGTCATCTGCCAGGGCTTCACCGGCAAGAACGGCACGTTCCATTCGGAGCAGGCGATCGCCTACGGCACGGCCATGGTCGGCGGCGTGTCGCCGGGCAAGGGCGGCGCCTTCCATCTGGGGCTGCCGGTGTTCGACACGGTGGCCGAGGCGGTGCGCGAGACGCAGGCCGACGCCTCCGTGATCTACGTGCCGCCGCCGGGCGCCGCCGACGCCATCTGCGAGGCGATCGACGCCGAAATCCCGCTCATCGTGTGCATCACCGAGGGCATCCCGGTCGCCGACATGGTGAAGGTCAAGCGCTCGCTCTCGGGTTCGAAGTCGCGACTGATCGGGCCGAACTGCCCCGGCGTGATGACGTCGGGCGCCTGCAAGATCGGGATCATGCCGGGAAACATCTTCGCCGAAGGCTCTGTGGGGGTCGTCTCGCGCTCCGGGACGCTTACATACGAGGCCGTCTTCCAGACGACGCGCGAGGGCCTGGGACAGACCACGGCCGTCGGCATCGGCGGCGACCCGGTCAAGGGCACGGAGTTCATCGACGTGCTCGAACTGTTCCTCGCCGACCCCGCGACCACCTCGATCATCATGATCGGCGAGATCGGCGGCTCGGCCGAAGAGGACGCGGCGCAGTTCCTCGCCGACGAGGCCAAGCGCGGCCGCAGGAAGCCGACCGTCGGCTTCATCGCGGGCCGCACGGCGCCTCCGGGGCGTCGCATGGGCCACGCCGGGGCGATCATCGCCGGCGGCAAGGGCGGCGCCGAGACGAAGATCGCGGCGATGGAGGCGGCGGGCATCCGCGTGTCGCCGTCGCCGGCGCGGCTGGGCAAGACGCTCGTCGACGTTCTGAAGGGCTGAGGAGAACCAAAATGCTGAACATCATCATCTGCTTCCTGGCGCCGTGGCTCGCGATGTTCCTGCGCGGGCACATCGGCCAGGGCATCCTGCTCGTCATCCTGCATCTGACCGTGATCGGCTGGATTCCGGCGACGATCTGGGCCCTCTACGTCACGAACCGCGAGCCGAACTACTAGTCGCCCGGCCGGCGACCCCATTCCGCCGTCATCGCACGGCACAAACATTGGCCCCGCCGGATGAGATCGGCGCGGGCCGGAGGATGACGAGAAATGGCACGTCAGGACGACGCCGAGACCGGCAACGGCGGCAGCGGCGGCGGTTCCGCCGCACAGCGGTCCTCGGGCAACGCGCGCTTCGCCGCCACCGCCTTCCTCGACGGCGCCAACGCCGCCTACATCGAACAGCTGCACGAGCGCTACCGCGAGAACCCGAGCGTGCTCGACCAGGAATGGCAGGACTTCTTCGCCGCCCTGAACGATGACCCCGAGGCGGTCGAGCAGAGCGCCAGCGGACCGGCCTGGAAGAAGGCGTCGTGGCCGGTGGTCGCCAACGGCGAGCTGGTCTCGGCGCTCGACGGCAACTGGCCGGCGGCCGAGACGGCGATCGCCGCCAAGATCGTCGCCGAGGCCGCCAAGGGCACCAAGCCGGCCGCCGGCGCCGATCCCGCCTCGCCCGAAGTCGCCGCGCAGGCCACCCGCGACTCCGTGCGCGTGCTGATGATGATCCGCGCCTATCGCACCCGCGGCCATCTTCACGCCAACCTCGACCCGCTGGGCCTGGCTCCGCCCAAGGACCAGGAGGAGCTGCACCCTTCGTCCTACGGTTTCACCGAAGCCGACTGGGACCGCCGCATCTTCCTCGACGGCGTCCTGGGCCTCAGGTGGGGCACGATCCGCGAGATCATGCCGCTGCTGCGCCGCACCTATTGCGACACGATCGGCTACGAGTTTATCCACATGTCGGACCCGGCCGAGAAGGGCTGGATGCAGGCCCGCGTCGAAGGGCCGGACAAGGCGATCACCTTCACGCCGGAAGGCAAGCGCGCCATCCTCAACAAGCTGATCGAGGCCGAGGGTTTCGAGAAGTTCCTCGACGTCAAGTACACCGGCACCAAGCGCTTCGGCCTCGACGGCGGCGAGAGCATGGTGCCGGCGCTCGAGCAGATCATCAAGCGCGGCGGCGCGCTCGGCGTCGAGGACATCGAGCTCGGCATGGCCCACCGCGGCCGCCTCAACGTGCTCAGCCAGGTCATGGCCAAGCCTCACCGCGCCATCTTCCACGAGTTCAAGGGCGGGTCCTACACGCCGGTCGAGATGGAAGGCTCGGGCGACGTGAAGTACCACCTCGGCTTCTCGTCGGACCGCACCTTCGACGACCGACGGGTCCATCTGTCTCTGGCCGCCAACCCGTCGCACCTCGAGATCGTCGACCCCGTGGTGCTGGGCAAGGTGCGCGCCAAGCAGGACCAGAAGGACGACCTCGTCGAGCGTGCCAAGGTGCTGCCGCTGCTGCTGCACGGCGATGCCGCCTTCGCCGGCCAGGGCGTGATCGCCGAATGCTTCGGCCTGTCCGGGCTGAAGGGTCACAACACCGGCGGCTCGATCCACTTCATCATCAACAACCAGATCGGCTTCACGACCTATCCGCGCTACTCGCGCTCGTCGCCCTATCCCTCGGACGTCGCCAAGATGATCGAGGCGCCGATCCTCCACGTGAACGGCGACGACCCGGAGGCGGTGACGCACGCCGCCAAGATCGCGGTCGAGTTCCGGCAGCGCTTCCACAAGCCGGTCGTCATCGACATGTTCTGCTACCGTCGCTTCGGCCACAACGAGGGCGACGAGCCCGCGTTCACCCAGCCGCTGATGTACAAGAAGATCCGCAAGCACCGTTCGGTGCTTGATCTCTACGCCGAGAAGCTCGTCTCCGAGGGCGTCATCACCGCCGAGCGCGTCGAGCAGGACAAGGCGGCCTGGCGCGCCAAGCTCGAGATCGAGTTCGAGGCCGGCCAGAACTACAAGCCCAACAAGGCCGACTGGCTCGACGGCCGCTGGGCCGGGCTGCACGCCGCCACCGGGGCCGACGACGCGCTGCGCGGCAAGACCGGCGTGGAGCGCTCGCGTCTCGTCGAGCTCGGCCACCGCCTCACCGAGGTGCCGAAGACCTTCCACCTGCACAAGACCATCCAGCGCCTGCTCGACAACCGCCGCAAGGCCGTCGACACCGGGCAGAACATCGACTGGGCGATGGGCGAGTCGCTGGCGCTGGCGACCCTGCTCGACGAGGGCTTCCGCGTCCGCCTCTCGGGGCAGGACAGCGAGCGCGGCACCTTCTCGCAGCGCCATTCCGTGCTGATCGACCAGGACAACGAGGCCCGCTACATCCCGCTGAACCACCTTCGCGACGAGCAGGCGCGCTTCGAGGTCATCAACTCGATGCTCTCGGAGGAGGCGGTGCTCGGCTTCGAGTACGGCTATTCCGTCGCCGAGCCCAACGCGCTGGTGCTGTGGGAGGCGCAGTTCGGCGACTTCGCCAACGGCGCCCAGGTCGTGTTCGACCAGTTCATCTCGTCGGCCGAGCGCAAGTGGCTGCGCCTGTCCGGCCTCGTCTGCCTGCTGCCGCACGGCTACGAGGGCCAGGGGCCGGAGCATTCCTCGGCCAGGCTCGAGCGCTACCTGCAGCTCTGCGCCGAGGACAACATGCAGGTCGCCAACTGCTCCACGCCGGCGAACTACTTCCACGTCCTGCGCCGCCAGCTGAAGCGCGACACCCGCAAGCCGCTGATCCTGATGACGCCGAAGAGCCTGCTGCGCCACAAGCGCGCCGTCTCCAGCCTCGACGACATGAAGGAAGGCACGAGCTTCCACCGCATCCTGCGCGACGGTGCCGAGAAGGACGGCGAGCACAAGGTCAAGCTCGTCGCCGACGACAAGATCCGCCGCGTGCTCCTGTGCTCGGGCAAGGTCTACTACGACCTCTTCGAGGAGCGCGAGAGGCGCGAGATCGACGACGTCTACATCCTGCGCGTCGAGCAGCTCTACCCGATGCCGCTCAAGGCGCTGGTCAACGAGCTGTCGCGCTTCGGCCACGCCCAGATCGCCTGGGTGCAGGAGGAGCCCAAGAACATGGGCGCTTGGACCTTCATCGACCCCTATCTCGAATGGGTGCTGATGCAGGTGAACTACGGGCAGACGCGGCCGCGCTACATCGGCCGGCCGGCCGCCGCGGCGACGGCCACAGGCTTGATGTCGAAGCACCTGGCGCAGATGAAGGCTTTCACGGACGAGGCATTCGGCTAAGCCGGGCTTTATCGACACGAGACTGGGAGGCCGCGCAGGCGGCGAGGACTGACATGGCAACCGAGATCCGCGTACCGACCCTGGGCGAGAGCGTCAGCGAGGCGACGATCGGGCGCTGGTTCAAGAAGGCCGGCGACGCAGTCAAGGCCGACGAGCCGATCCTCGAGCTCGAGACCGACAAGGTGACGCTCGAGGTCAACGCGCCGGCCGCCGGCGTGCTGGCCGAGATCACCGCCAAGGACGGCGAGACCGTCGAGCCGGGCGGGCTGCTCGGGCAGATCACCGAGGGCGCCGCCGCAGGCAACGGCGCGTCCGAGACGAAGGAGGCCAAGCCGGCGAAGGCCGAGGCCACCGGCAGCAAGCCGGCCGAGACCGCGAAGGCCGCGCCCGCGGCATCGCGCGCCTCCGCCGCGGCGGAGGGCAACGGCGCCGCCGATCCGAAGGGGCCGAAGCCGATGCCGCCGGCGCCCGCCGCCGCCAAGCACGCCGCCGACCGCGGCATCAAGGTCGACGACGTCGAGGGTACCGGCCGCCGAGGCCAGGTCACCAAGGGCGACGTGCTCGCCTTCACACCGGCCCAGACCGAGACGCGCGCGCCCGACACGGTGCCGCAGGAGAAACCCGCGCAGGTGCGCGCGCCCTCGGCGCCGTCCGACGCCGATCGCGAGGAGCGGGTCAAGATGACCAAGCTCCGGCAGACCATCGCCCGCCGCCTCAAGGACGCGCAATCCAGCGCCGCCATGCTGACGACCTTCAACGAGGTCGACATGAGCGAGGTCATGGCCCTGCGCGCCAAGTACAAGGACCTCTTCGAGAAGAAGCACGGCGCCAAGCTCGGCTTCATGAGCTTCTTCGTGAAGGCCTGCGTGCAGGCGCTGCGCGACGTGCCGGCCGTCAACGCCGAGATCGACGGCACCGATCTCATCTATAAGAACTACTACCACCTCGGCATCGCGGTGGGCACCGACAAGGGCCTGGTCGTGCCCGTGGTGCGCGACTGCGACCGCCTCGGCCTCGCCGGCATCGAGAAGGCGATCTCCGGCTTCGGCCGGGCCGCCCGCGACGGCAAATTGAAGATCGAGGAAATGCAGGGCGGCACGTTCACGATCACCAACGGCGGCATCTACGGCTCGCTGATGTCGACGCCGATCCTGAATGCCCCGCAGTCCGGCATCCTCGGCATGCACAAGATCCAGGAGCGGCCGGTGGCGGTGGGCGGCAAGATCGAGATACGCCCGATGATGTACCTCGCGTTGAGCTACGACCACCGCATCGTCGACGGCAAGGAAGCCGTCACGTTCCTGGTGCGGGTCAAGGAGGCGCTGGAGGATCCCGCGCGGCTGATCCTGGATCTGTGACGCAGGATCGTCGTCAGAGCCCGCCA
>CAZZWW010000150.1:0-7146 GCA_964657815.1 Vulcanimicrobiota bacterium
GCCGCGCCCGCGCCTACCCGCACGAGCTCTCCGGCGGCCAGCGCCAGCGCGTCGCCATTGCCATGGCGCTGGCCTGCGAGCCGAAGCTCATGATCGCCGACGAGCCCACCACCGCGCTCGACGTCACGGTGGCGGCGCGCATCCTCGAATTGCTCGCGGAGTTGAAGGCGCGCCACGGCATGGCGCTGATCCTGATCAGCCACGACCTTGCCGTGGTGCGGCGGGTCGCCGACACGATCCACGTCATGGACAAGGGCGTGCTGGTCGAGAGCGGGCCGGCCGCGACGGTCGCGGGCTCGCCGCGGCATCCCTACACCCGCAAGCTCCTCGCCGCAGATCGTCTTCCGGCCGCCCCGGAGCCGCCGACGACCCCGACCGAGACCCTGCTCGACGCGAAGGGCATCGCCGTTCGCTACGCGTTGCGTGGCGGCTGGCGGCGACGGACCTTCACGGCGGTCGACGGAGTCGACCTCGTGATCGGCCGTGGCGAGACGCTCGCGCTCATCGGAGAGTCGGGCTCGGGCAAGTCGACGCTGGGCCGAGCCCTGCTGCGGCTGACACCGTCCTCCGGCCACATCGGCTTCGAGGGCCGCGACCTGCAGGCCCTCGACGCCAAAGCACTGCTGCCGCTTCGCCGCGACCTGCAGATCGTCTTCCAGGATCCGTTCTCCTCGCTCTCGCCCAGGCTGAGCGTCGGCGAGATCGTCGCCGAAGGGCTCGCCGTCCACGAGCCGGGCCTGTCTCGTTCCGACCGCGCGGCGCGCGCTGGCGCCGCCTTGGAAGAGGTCGGCCTGCCGGCGGCTTTCGCGGCGCGCCACCCGCACGCCCTTTCGGGTGGACAGCGCCAGCGCGTGGCGATCGCACGCGCCATGGTCCTCTCGCCCAAGCTCGTGGTGCTCGACGAGCCGACGTCGGCCCTCGACCGTTCCGTGCAGGCCGATGTTCTCGCCCTGCTCCGCCGGCTCCAGGAGGAGCGCGGCCTCTCCTACCTCTTCATCACCCACGACCTCGCCGTGGTGCGCGCGGTGGCGTCGCGGGTCGCGGTGATGAAGGACGGCCGTATCGTCGAGACCGGCGCGACGCGGCAGGTCATGGAGCGGCCCTGCGACCCCTACACCGCGACGCTCGTTGCGGCCGCTGGAGTGGTCGAGCCCGTCTTGGTCTGATGCGCACGGTCGCCCGGACCCTCGCAGGACAAGCCCTTCTCCCCTTGCGGGAGAAGGTGGCGCGAAGCGCCGGATGAGGGTCGCTCGTTCCTAGGAGCTAGGTGCTTCGGCAAGAGGGTCGCGGTTTTTCGACCGCTCATCCGCCCTCGGGCACCTTCTCCCGCAAGAGGAGAAGAAGGCTCGGCCGTGGCGCCGACGCAATTCGCGCTCGGCACCCGCGCATTGGCGATCAAAAGCGATCAACCGTCAACGGGTGCCCGACAAGGTCACGTGCAGTCCGCAAGAGGGAAACCTTGTCCGATTGGAGAAGGACGTTCTCCAAAAAAAGTCGCCGAACCGGCTCGGGCCGCCAGTTCAGCCCTCGATCGGCTTGCCGGCAATGGTGATCAGCAGGTCGCCGTCCCCCAGAAGGCGTTTCGCGGTGCGTGCCGCATCCTCGACGGTCACGGCGGCGATCGATTCGTTGCGGGTATCGAGCCGGTCGACGCCATAGCCGTCCATCTGCAGGCTGACGAGCTGTCCCGCGATCTTGCGCGAGGTGTCGAACCGCAGCGCGTAGGAGCCGATCAGGTACTTCTTGGCCTTGTCGAGCTCCTCCTCCGGGATGCCGTCCGCGGACAGCTTGCGGATCTCGTCGCGGATCGTGTCGATCGCCTCGGTGACGCGGGCGTTCTTGGTCGAGGTCGCGCCGACGAACATGGCGGCATGATCGAGCTCGGAATTCTGCGAATAGACGGAGTAGCAGAGGCCGCGCTTCTCGCGGACCTCCTTGTAGAGCCGCGCGGTGAAGGCGCCGCCGCCGAGGCAATGGTTCACCACCGTGGCGACGTTGAAGTCGGGATCGCCGCGCATGATGCCCTGCCGGCCGAAGCGGATCGTCGATTGCGGCAGATCGATCGTGCGGACGTGGCGCGTCCCGACGCCGTCGAACATCACGGTGCCCACGGCGGCGAGGTCGGCCGCGGCGGGCAGGTCCGCGAACACGCGGTCGAGCTCGCGGCCGAGCGTCTCGGCGTCGATCGCACCGACCACCGCCACCTTGAGGTTGTCGCGCGCCAGCAACCTCTTGCGCATAGTCACGAGGTCGTCGCGGGTCAAGGTCGGCAAGATCTGAAGGTCGCCCTTCACCGGCTGCCCGTAGGGATGCTCGGGATAGGAATGCCGGCGGAACAGCCGCGCCGCCGCGTGATCGGGATCGTTGGTCTCGTTGCGCAGCGAGGCGGCGAGCTGGCCGCGCACGCGCTCGACCGCTTCGGGATCCAGCCGCGCCTGCGTGACGGCGAGCGCCAGCAGCTCGAAGGCGCGCTCGGAATGGCGCGACAGCGTCTTCATGCGACCCTGGAGCGCGTCGCGGTCGGCGGAGAACGACAGCTCGATGGCCTTGTCGTCGAGCGCCTGATGGAAGGCGCCGCTGTCGAGATCGCCGGCGCCCTCGTCGAGCACGCCTGCGAGCAGCGTGGCGAGGCCGGGCTTGCCCATCGGGTCCTGCGCCGCGCCGCCCTTCCAACCGAAGTTCACGGCCAGCAGCGGGATCGCGTAATCCTCGACGAGCCAGGCCTCGATGCCGCCGGGCGAGCGCACCTTCTGCACGCGCGCCGCGCGCGATGTCGGCGCGGCGACGGTGTCGATCAGCGAATCGGCATGTCCGGTCATCATGATCCTCAAGCTGCCGCTGCGGCCGCTTCGGGCGCCTCGGCCTCGAGCAGGTAACCCGAAACGCCGCGGCGGCGCTCGAGCAACGGCATCACGGCGGCGACATCGGCGGCGGTGACCGCCTCGATGCGGTCCGGCCAGGCCTGGATCTCGGCCAGCGACAGGCCGGTGGTCAGGGACGCGCCGTACCAGTTGGCGAGCTGCATCTGGCTGTCGCGGGCGTAGATCGCCTCCGCGACGAGACGAGTCTTGGCGCGGACGATGTCGGCCTCGTCGACGCCGACGGTGGCGAGCCGCTTCATGATCTTGTCCACCGCCGCGTCGAGCGCCTCGAGCGAGACGCCCGGCGCCGGCACGGCGTAGACGTAGAACCGCGTCTCGTCGAGCGACGTGCCCATGTAATGGGCTCCGGCCGCGACCGCGACCCGGTCCCCCATGACCAGCGACTTGAAGAGCACGCTCGTCTGTCCTCCGCCGAGCAGGTAGGCGAGCACCTCGAGCGCCTCGGCCTCGCCGGCCTTGGCGGTCCGGTAGGATGGCACGAGGTGCATGCGCTGGAATCGCGGCTGCTCCACCTTGTCGTCCGCGAGCGTCACTTGGCGGTGCGTGGTCGGGCGGGGTTCCTGCGGGCGGCGGCGCTGCGGCGCCTTGCCGAACGGCGACACCGGCCCGTAGATCTGGTCGGCGAGCGCGATTGTGGTCTGCGGCTCGACGTCACCAGCGACGATCAGGATCGCGTTCTCGGGCGTGTAGAAGCGCTCGTAGTAGCTGAACGCATCGCTGCGATCGAGGCTCTCGATCTCGTGCTCCCAGCCGATGACCGGCTTGCCGTAGGGATGCGTCGAGTAGACGGCGGACCCCATCGCCTCGTCGAGGATCTCGGACGGATCGGAATCGGTGCGCATGCGGCGCTCCTCGAGCACGACGTTGCGTTCGGGCGCGACGACCTCGTCGGTCAGGACGAGGTTCTTCATGCGGTCCGCCTCGTATTCCATGCACACCGCGAGGTGCTCCTTGGGAATACGCTGGAAGTAGGCGGTGAAGTCGTTGGAGGTGAAGGCGTTCTCCTGGCCGCCGAGGTCCGACACCAGTTCCGAGAACTTGCCGGCCGGGTTCTTCTGCGTGCCCTTGAACATCAAGTGCTCGAGGAAATGGGCGATGCCCGACTTGCCGAGCGGGTCGTCGGCGGAGCCGTTGCGATACCACACCATGTGGGTCACGATCGGCGCGCGGTGGTCGGGGATGATCACCACGTCCATGCCGTTGGCGAGACGCTGCTGCACGATCGCGGTGTCGGCCGCCGCGTCGCCGCCATGGTCGCCGGGCGTCAGGTCGAGGCGTCCTCCATGCGAGCGGACAAGACCCATGCTCCCGTGAGCCGGCAAGGCGGAGCGCGTCATCGAGATCTCCAGGTCACCAAGTGGCGTGATGCCGTCGATCTATATAGCGAAGCCTCGACGGAGCGCATCCGCAAAACGACGCGGATCGCTACTGCGCCGCTTCCTGCGCCGCCGCCTTCTTGCGATGATGGGCGTGCTTGGCGCCGCCGCCCGCGTGCACCTTGCCGCCATCGGAATCATGGGTGATGTCGGCGGCCACGGCCGCAGGATCGCGCATGCCGGACGGTGGATCGATCAGGTACTTGCGCTGCATCCGACCCGTGGCGTAGGCGCCGGGATCGGTCGGCGGCACGGGGCGCCGCGAATCAGTCAGCGCACGGCGGCGAGCGGCGGTGTCAGGATCGTTGACGCCGAGGCGCTCGGGATCGAGACCGCTCGGCGGCGGCAGGTTGTAGCTCGGCGGCACCACGAGCGGCGCGCGCTCGGTGTAGTCGATCGGCGGCCTGTCCGGCCCGAAGCCGATGCCGTTCTTGATGTCCTCGTATTCCTGCCTGATGCCGGTCTGCTGCGCCATGACAGGCGACATCAAACCCACCAAGCCGGCGAAGACGAACGCCGCGAAGGCGGCGCGCGACATGGTACGCATGGTCGTCCGTTCCCCGAAGTACGCGCGATCACCCCGCTTTGACATGAGCTTGACGGCATTTTGTAGGCCGCCACTCACGGTGTCGCCTGGCGCGTTTGTGGTCGCAACGCGTCGAGCAGAAGCAAGACCACGCCGGCGACGATGGCGACATCGGCCAGGTTGAACACGTACCAGTGGAAGC
Source organism: Vulcanimicrobiota bacterium (assembly GCA_964657815.1). GTDB lineage: Bacteria > Pseudomonadota > Alphaproteobacteria > Rhizobiales > Beijerinckiaceae > RH-AL1. Next base: position 4,987 of record CAZZWW010000150.1, read on the forward strand.
TGCCGACGTGGAAATAATAGAAATCCGCCACCCAGCCGTAGCTGAAGCGATCGACGGCATTGCCGATCGCGCCGCCGAGGATCAGGCCGAGGGCGAGCCCGACGAGCCGCGTGGTCGCGCGCCACAGCCACCACGCGATGAGGCCGCTCGCGACCGCCACGAAGGCGACGAGGCCCCATCGTCCGGCGGCGCTGTGGGCGCTCAGCAGCGAGTAGGAGATGCCGGGGTTCTTGGCCATGACCACGTCGAGATACGGTCCAAGCCGCAGCGGCTGGCGGATCTCGATGTCGTAGACGTCGAGCAGGAACAGCTTGTTGGCCTGGTCCGCGACGAGCGTCGCCGCCGCCACCGAGAAGCCGGTGCGGCGCGGGCTCATCCGAGCCGCCCGAGTCGCTCCAGCTCGCGCAGGGCCTCGGCGTCGCGCAGCGTCACGGCCGGGAACTCCGGGTCCGAGCCGACGTCCGGCGCGATCCGCCACGAGCGCGCGCATTTGCGCCCCTCGGCCTTGCGGAACACGACGGCCACGCCCGACACGTCGGGCAGGCGGAAGGCGCCGGCCGGCCCCTCGCCCGCTTCCAGCGTCACGGCGGAGGTGATGCAGACATCGGCGAGGTCGACGCCGGTCAGGCTCGCGCGCAGCTCATCCGTCGCGAGAAGCACCTCAGGCGCCGCTTCGAGGGACGAGCCGATCTCCTTGTTCGCGCGCGCGATTTCCAGGGCGCCGGTGACGACGGCGCGGATCGCGCGAACGTGGGACCACTTCTCTGCCAAGGCATCGTTGCGCCAGGCTTGCGGCACGTCGGGCATGGCCTCCAGGTGCACCGAGGTCGCGTCGGGGTAGCGCGACAGCCAGGCTTCCTCGGCGGTGAAGACGAGGATCGGCGCCAGCCAGAGCGTCACGCAGCGGAAGACGTGATCGACGACGCTCAGCGCGCCGAGGCGACGCCGGCTCGACGGCGCGTCGCAGTAGAGCGCGTCCTTGCGGATGTCGAAGTAGAAGGCCGACAAGTCCGTGGCGAGGAAAGCCGAGAGGCGCGCGACGACGCGCTTGTAGTCGAAACGCGCGTAGGCCTCGCGCACCTCGCCGTCGAGCTCGGCGAGGCGGTGCAGCATGAGGCGCTCGAGCTCGGCCATGTCCGCCGCCTCGACTTCGAACCCGGGCTCGTAGTGCCCGAGCGCACCGAGCATCCAGCGCAGCGTGTTGCGCAGCTTCTTGTAGGTCTCGACGAAGGTCTTGAGGATTTCCGGCCCGATGCGCAGGTCGTCTGCGTAGTCGGACGCCGCCACCCAGAGCCGGAGGATATCGGCGCCGCTGTCCTTGATGACGGTCTGCGGCGCGACGACGTTGCCGACGCTCTTCGACATCTTGCGCCCGTGCTCGTCGAGCACGAAGCCGTGGGTCAGCACGGCATCGTAGGGCGCCCGGCCCCGCGTGCCGCAGGACTCCAGCAGCGAGGAGTGGAACCAGCCGCGATGCTGATCGGAGCCCTCGAGATACAGGATCTCGTCGTGGCCGCCGTCGCGCCGGCGGTCGATGCCGGCGAGGCCGGGGAACTGCTCGGGATCCTCGATCGTGAAGGCGTGGGTCGAGCCGGAGTCGAACCACACGTCCAGCACGTCGTCGACCTTGCGCCAGCCTTCGCCCGCGCGCCCGCCGAGGAAGCGCTCGCGCGCGCCGGCGGCATACCAGGCGTCGGCGCCCTCGGCGGCGAAGGCTTCGAGGATGCGCGCGTTGACGACAGGATCGACCAGCGGCCTGTGCTCGGCGTCGACGAAGATCGCGATCGGCACGCCCCAGGCGCGCTGGCGCGACACCACCCAGTCCGGCCGGTTGGCGATCATGCCCTTGATGCGCGTCTCGCCCGCCGCCGGCACCCAGCGGGTGCGAGCGATCTCGTCGAGCGCGATGCCGCGGAGGGTTGGCCGGTTGGAGTCGCTTCCCGCAGTCCCCTCATGGTGAGGAGCGCGCAGCGCGTCTCGAACCACGAGGGCTCCATTGGGCTCGGCCATGAGGACCGCCTCGTGGTTCGAGACGCCGCCTCGCGGCTCCTCGCCATGAGGACTACTGGAAGACGGCACCTCGAAGCCTTGGTCGAGCGCGATGAACCATTGCGGCGTGTTGCGGAAGATCAGCGGCTTCTTCGAGCGCCAGGAGTGCGG
>CAZZWW010000151.1:0-7128 GCA_964657815.1 Vulcanimicrobiota bacterium
GCCGGGTGCGTGAGGATCCGGATGCTCCGGCCAAACGCAACGACCGCGCGCCCCAGACGAGCTTCGTGCGCGGGGGACGATTCGGCAGGTAGGCATGGCGCACGCCGAACGATGCGGCTTAGGGTGCGTTCGCGCGTCGACTTGGCCTGGACACGCGCAATGATCACCGACGACGCCGCCTACCCGCCCCTGAACGTTCCCAAACCGATCGCCGAGGGCGTGTGGATCATCGACGCCAGGCCAATCCGAGCGATGAACGTGATGGTCGTGCCGCTTCGCATGACGATCTTCAAGCTCGGCAGCGGCGACCTCCTGATCTATTCGCCGACGCTCTATCGGGAGACGTTGCGCACCGCGATCGAAAAGCTTGGGCCGATCAAGCACCTCGTCGCGCCCAGTACCGGCCATTGGATGTTCATCAAGGATTGGCAGAAGAAGTGCCCGGACGCGAAAAGCTGGGCTATCTCGGAGCTGGCGCGCCGCAAGGCGGTGCGCGATGCCGGCATCCGCTTCGACGCGCTGCTCGGCCCTCAGCCTCCGCAGGAATGGGCCGGCGAAATCGAGCACGTCATGTTCCGCGGCCCTGGTTACGGCGAAATCGACATGCTCCACAAAGCGAGTGGCACGCTCGTCGTCGCGGACACCTTGCTCGAGGTGAATGCCAAGAGCCTGCCGCCGCTTTCGCGGGCGATGGCGCTCGCCGCCGGCATCTGCACGCCGATCGGCCGCGCACCGGCGCAGCTGCGCGCCCTGCTTTCGCTGAACCGCGAGGCCAACGCCGCCGCCGCCCGGAGGCTGATCTCTTTGGCCCCGCGGCGCCTGGTGCCGGCTCACGGCGATATCATCGAGGCCGACGTGAGCGAGCACCTGCGCCATTCGCTCGACTGGCTCGAGGGTGATCGTGCCGCCAAGATCGGCCTGACGCTTGCCGCCATCGGCGCGCTCGCGGTCGCCACGGTGTATTACGTCAACCGCGAGCCGCCGCACCGTGGCGCAAGACGGCGCGTCAGCGGGCGATAGGTCGGCTGTGCACCTGCCGCTCCAACGGTCTTGGTATAGCCTCGACACGATGGATGAGCCTCGAGACGGAACAGGTACGACGTTCCTCGATGGCGAAGCGGCGCGTCCGGACCAAACGAACGAGTGAGCGCTCGCCTTTTCCGAGCGCATCGTCGTCGTCGTGACGCGCCGCAACCATCGGCCGCGCTCGACAAGTCCGGCGCGCCGTTCCAGATAGACGCCCTTCCCGAAAGACCATTACCCTGTGACCGATCTCAAGCGCGCCGTCTCCGAAATCCGAAAGGGCGGCTCCCTCACCCTCGCGTCGGTGCCCGAGGGCTTCGACGCGTTCTGCGTCGCCGACCTAGCCCATTCGCTGGCTCGCGACGCCGAGAAGCGTGCCGTGGTGTTCGTCCATGTCGCCCGTGACGATGCCCGCGCCCGCGCCTTCAACGAGGCGCTGGGTTTCGCCGCACCCGACATCGAGGTGATCGACCTGCCGGGCTGGGACTGCCAGCCCTACGATCGCGTCTCGCCCAACGCCTCGATCTCAGCACGGCGCATGACGGCGCTGGCGCGGCTGGCCCGCGCGCGCTCGTCCGAGGAGCGTCCGCGCATTCTCTCGACCACGATCGCGGCGGTGCTTCAGAAGGTCCCGCCGTTCGCCAAGGTGGCGCAGGACACGTTCTCGGCCGCGCCGGGCAATGCCATCGACATGGACAAGCTCGTCGAGTGGCTGGAGATCAACGGCTTCATCCGCTCCGCCACGGTGCGCGACACCGGCGAATACGCCGTGCGCGGCGGCATCCTCGATCTCTTCGCACCCGCTTTGGCCGAACCGATCCGGCTCGACTTCTTCGGCGATACGCTGGAGTCGATCCGCACCTTCGATCCCGAGACGCAGCGCACGTCCGGCCAACTCAAGGCGCTAGACCTCGTACCGATGAGCGAAGTGCAGCTGACCACCGCCGCCATCAAGCGCTTCCGCCAAGCCTATACCTCGGAGTTCGGCGGGCAGACGCGGGGTGACGTGCTCTACGAGGCGATTAGCGAGGGCCGCCGCAGCCCAGGCCTCGAGCACTGGCTGCCACTGTTCTACGACACGCTCGACACGATCTTCGCCTACACGGGCGACGCGCCCCTGGTGCTCGACCCGAGCATTCGAGAGGCCGCTGCCGAACGCCTTGCGCAGATCGAGGACTATTACGACGCCCGCAAAAGCGCACACGATTCGGCGCCGGCGCACTCGAACTACAAGCCGCTGGCGCCCGGCCTGCTCTACCTCGACGAGAAGAAGTGGCTGAAGCGGCTCGAGGAGAAGTCGACGATCCAGATCGTCTCCGGTGCGTATCCCGAGGGCCGCGGCCTGATCGTCGATGCCGGCGGCCGCCCCGGCCGCAGCTTCGCGCCGGAGCGGGCCAACGAGGGCACCAATGTCTTCGCCTCCGCTGCCGAACACATCCGCGCGCTGCAGGAGAAGGGCCGCCACGTCATCCTAGCGGCATGGTCCGACGGGTCGCGCGAGCGCCTGGCCGGGGTGCTGGCCGACCACGACGTTGCCGATACGCAGGCGATCGCCTCGCTCAGTCAGGCGCTGCACTACAAGCGCAAGAAGGTCTGCCTCGCCGTCTTCGGCCTTGAGCAGGGCTTCGAGGCAGGAGACATCGCGGTCATCTCCGAGCAGGACATCCTCGGCGATCGACTCGTACGCAAGCGCAAGAACCCCAAGCGCGCGCAGAATTTTCTGACCGAGGTCGGCTCGCTCACATCGGGCGACATCGTGGTCCACGCCGACCACGGTATCGCGCGCTTCACCGGGCTGGAGCCGATCGAGGCCGGCGGCGTACGTCACGACTGTCTCGAGTTGCACTATGCCGACAACGTCAAGCTCTACCTGCCGGTCGAAAACCTCGAGCTGCTGTCACGCTACGGCTCGGAGGACACCGAGGTCCAACTCGACCGGCTCGGAGGCGCCTCCTGGCAGAAGCGCAAGGCGCGCATGCGCAAACGCGTGCTGGAGATGGCCGCCGGCCTCATCAAAATTGCCGCGGCGCGCGCCACCAGCCCCGCCCCCAAGCTGGCGCCGCCCGATGGGCTCTACGCCGAGTTCTGCGCCGGCTTCCCCTACGACGAGACCGAGGACCAGGGGAACGCCATCGAGGCGACGCTCGACGACATGACCGCGGGCCACCCGATGGACCGGCTGATCTGCGGCGACGTCGGCTTCGGCAAGACGGAGGTGGCGATGCGCGCCGCCTTCGCCTGCGCCATCAACGGCAAGCAGGTCGTGATCGTCGCCCCGACGACGCTGCTGGCGCGCCAGCACTTCCGCAACTTCCGCGAACGCTTCGCGCATCTGCCGATCAAGGTGGCGCAGCTCTCGCGCATGGTGACGGCCGGCGACATGCGGATCGCCAAGGCCGGCATCGTGTCCGGCGACATCGACATCGTCGTCGGCACCCATGCCGTGCTCGGCAAGGGCGTCGACTTCAAGGACCTCGGTCTCGTCGTGGTCGACGAGGAGCAGCACTTCGGTGTCAAGCACAAGGAGCGGCTGAAGGACCTGCGCGCAGAGGTCCACGTGCTGACGCTGTCGGCGACGCCGATTCCGCGGACGCTGCAGCTCGCCATGACCGGGGTGCGTGACCTCTCGATCATCGCCACGCCGCCGGTCGACCGCCTTGCCGTGCGCACCTTCGTGGCGCCGTTCGACGAGCTGCTGGTCCGCGAGGCTCTGCTGCGCGAACGGTACCGCGGCGGCCAGAGCTTCTATGTCTGCCCGCGCATCGAACACATCGAGGAGGCGCTGGCCTTCCTGCGCCAGGCCGTGCCCGAGGCCAAGGTGGTGGTGGCGCACGGGCAGATGCCGCCGACCGAGCTCGAGGACAAGATGAGCGCCTTCTACGAGGGCAAGTTCGACATCCTGCTGTCGACCTCCATCGTCGAATCCGGCCTCGACATCCCGCGCGCCAACACGCTGATCGTGCACCGCGCCGACATGTTCGGCCTCGCTCAGCTCTACCAATTACGCGGCCGCGTCGGCCGATCCAAGACGCGGGCCTACGCGCTCTTTACCCTGCCCGCCAACAAGACCGTCACGGCGCAGGCCGAGAAGCGCCTGAAGGTGCTGGACTCGCTCGATATGCTCGGCGCGGGCTTCCAGCTGGCCAGCCATGATCTCGACATTCGCGGCGCCGGCAACCTGCTCGGCGACGAGCAGTCCGGCCACATCAAGGAAGTCGGCTACGAACTCTACCAGGAGATGCTCGGCGAGGCGATCGAAGCCTTGAAGCTCGGCATCGCCGACGAGCCGCCGCAGGAGACCTGGTCGCCGCAGATCCAGACCGGCACGCCGGTCACGATCCCGGAAGTGTACGTGGAAGACGCGCAGCTGCGCGTGCAGCTCTATCGTCGGCTGGCGACGTTGGAGACCGACGAGGAGATCGAGAGCTTCGCCGCCGAGCTGATCGATCGCTTCGGCCCACTGCCGCCCGAGGTCGACCTCTTGATGAAGCTCGCCTCGATCAAGCAGCTCTGCCGCCAGGCCCACGTCGAGAAGGTCGATGCAGGCCCCAAGGGTCTCGTGCTGGCCTTCCGCGAGAACTCCTTCGCCAACCCGCAGGGTCTGGTGCGCTTCGTGACGGACCAGGGCGCCGACGCCAAGGTGCGGCCGGACATGAAGGTGGTCTTCGTGCGCGATTTCGAGAACCCGAAGAAGCGGCTGGAAGGCACGCGGCAGATCTTGCGCACGCTGGCGGCGATGGCGTTGAAGAAGGCGGCGTGATTGCCGGCAGGCGTCCGCCACTACCCTGTGACGATGGTCCAGCGTAAGCAAGGTGACATGGCTCGCTTTCGCACTTTCGTCGCCTGCACCGCCTGGCCGATCCTGCTCGTCGCGGCGATCGCCACGACCGCCTACGGCTTCGCGCAAGGCGCACCCATCCTGGCCTTCAACTTGACCTATCTCGGACTCGTCGCCGCGCTATTGGCGCTCGAGCACTGGATGCCGCACGAGGAGAGCTGGAAGCCGCGCGACGGCCAACTGATGCTCGACCTGGGACACACGCTGGTCAGCAACGGCACGGTGCAGGTGCTGGTGGTGTTTTCCGGCGTCATTGGGCTCTCGGCGCTGATCGTCGAGAGCGGCCACCACGGTCTCGGGCTCTGGCCGCACGCCTGGCCGCTAGCGGCGCAGGTGGCGCTCGGCCTCGCCGTCTCCGAGTTCGCCGCCTACTGGGCGCATCGCACGGCGCACGAGTGGCGCCCGATGTGGTACTTCCACGCCGTCCACCACGGCGTCGGCAAGCTGTGGTGCGTGAATTCCGGCCGCTTCCATTTCGTCGACGCGCTGAAGAGCGTCGTGCCGGGCGTCGCCATCCTGGTGCTGGCCGGCACGCCGGCGGAGGTGATGGCGTGGCTGTCGGCGCTGACCGGCTACATCGGGCTGATGACCCACACCAACGCGACGATGCGCTTCGGTCCGCTCTCCTACGTCTTCAACACGCCCGAACTGCATCGCTGGCACCACAGCATGGACCTGCGCGAGGGGAACAAGAACTACGGCGAGAATCTCGTCATCTGGGATCTCGTGTTCGGCACCTGGTTCAACGAGGCTCGACGGCCTCCGGCGACGATCGGCATTCTCGAGGCCATGCCGGCACGTCTCGGAGCGCAATTGATGTGGCCTTTCTTGAGACTGCGGGCGCGCGTGGCCAAGCGGCGGCAGGTCACCGCGACGACGAACATGGCCGTCCCCGACCCTGGTCGATACGCGGAAGCGGGCGCCGACGTTTAACCATCCATGAAGGCGCCGCCAACGGGGTCGCATCGATTTGAGATCGAACGATCGAACCAGGCACAAACCAGGTCCGAATCGCTGCGCAGCACAGGTTCGTCATCCGTTCACGAATGGCGGCGCGAATCGATTGCGACTACCCTTTCTTCATCAGGAACAGCAGCACCGATCGCCCCGTCGTGTCGTAGCGGTCGCCGGTCTTGAACGAGGGCTCGTCGGTCAGGTCGGGCTGGTTGGTGTCGATGAGCAGGGTCCATCCGGCGCCATCGGGCGGGTCGGGCAGCGTGAAACCGACAAGATCCTGCCAGCCGTTGAACACGAGCAGCATGGTGGCATCCGACCCGCGTCGCTTGATGCCGGTCTCCTGGGCACGGCCGTCCATCAGCATGCCGAAGCAGCGCGTGTTGGGATCGTCCCAATCGCCCGGGCCCATCTCGTGGCCGCTGGTCCCGATCCACGTCAGATCCTTGGTCCCGGTGTCGTCGTTGTAATCGCCCGAAAGGAAGCGCGAGTGGCGCAGGATCGGATACTTGCGCCGCAGCGTCGTCAGCTTCTGGGTGAAGGCGACGAGGTTGCGGCCTTTCTCCTCCATGTCCCAGTGCAGCCATGAAATCTCGCTGTCCTGGCAATAGGCGTTGTTGTTGCCGCCCTGCGTGCGGCCGAACTCGTCGCCGGCGAGCAGCATCGGCGTACCCTGCGAGAGCAGCAGCGTCGCCAGCATGTTGCGGATCTGGCGCTCGCGGAGAAGATTGATCGCCTCGTCGTCCGTCGGCCCCTCGACGCCGCAGTTCCACGAACGATTGTCCGAGTTGCCGTCCTTGTTGTCCTCGCCGTTGGCCTCGTTGTGCTTCTCGTCGTAGGTCACGGTGTCGTTCAGCGTGAAGCCGTCGTGGGCGGTGACGAAGTTGACGCAGGCCCAGGCGCGTCGGCCCTGGTGGTTGAAGCTCTCGGCCGAGGCGCAGAGCCGCGAGGCGAGCGTGCCGACGCCAGCGCGCCCGCGCCAAAAGTCGCGCACGTCGTCTCGGAATTTGTCGGTCCATTCCGCCCAGCCCGGCGGGAAGGAGCCGACCTGATAGCCGCCGGGGCCGATGTCCCACGGCTCGGCGATGAGCTTGACCGCGCCCAGCACGGGGTCCTGTCCGACGGCCTTGAGGAAGCCGGACTCGGTGTCGAACCCGTTCGGCTCACGCGCCAGGATGGTGCCGAGATCGAAGCGAAAGCCGTCGACGTGCATCTCCTCGACCCAGTAGCGCAGCGAGTCGGTGACCATCTGGATCACGCGCCAATGCGACAGGTTCACCGTGTTGCCGGTGCCGGTATCGTTGATGTAATAG
>CAZZWW010000152.1:0-7120 GCA_964657815.1 Vulcanimicrobiota bacterium
CGCCGCGCGCGGCGATCTCCTGGCGCGCCGCCTCGTAGCCGGGCAGAACCTGGCCGTTGGAGGCGATGTGCACCGTCTTGCCATCCGGGAAGAGGCTCACCAGCTGGTCGTAGTTCATCCGCGGCCAAGAGCGCACGCTGCCGACGTCGAGATGGACGAAGTTGGCGGACGGATACCAGCCGACGCCGCCGTGCTGCAGCTTCATGCCGACCTCGCGGATGAGGTGCATCGGAAAGCCGGGGATGGTGGTGTCCATCGCCTTGCCCAGCATGTGCTGGGAGTGCTCGGCCACGGCGCGCGAGCGGCGGCGCAGCATGGCGTTGGTCTCGGGCGAGCGGTAGGCGGAGTAGATCTGGATCGGCTGCGTCGCGCCGGCGGTGCGGTACACCTCCCACAGCGTGTCGAACAGCCGAGGGTCCATATTGGTCTCGTCGTTGTTGCGCCAGTCTCTCAGGAAGTGGTTGAGCTGGCGCAGCACGGCCGCGTCGTAGTGGCCGTCGACGCGGAAGGTGGCGTCGATCGTTTCGCCGGTGTGCGTATGGTAGAAATGGATGGTGCGGGTGTCGCCGTTGGCGACGGCGGTTTCGGTAGGGGAGGGCGCCAGGACCGCGCCGACCAGAAGGCTCAGCGTGACCGCCGCAACGTGCGCGAGCCTCTCAGCCGCGCCACGTCCGTTGAAAGCTCGCAAAAGCCTGACCCCTGTTACGCGCCGCTGCGCAGCCTATGGCGACCAAAGGGTTACTCACAAGGGTTAAGGAACGGTGCCGCACGCGAAGTTCCTTTGCCGTGACATTTTTGTCGGCGGATGATTCGAGCACAACGGCCCGCGTGGTTCGCCTTACCGCGGATCGAAGAGGCCGCTCCAGAAGCTCCCGCCGCCGCCGCGTGCTGCCGGCGGCGCGACGACACCGGGGTCGACGTCGGCTTCGACGACGGCCCGATGGCGCGGGCGCTCGGCGACGGCTGCCGGCTTAGGCTCCTTCGGCTTCACCGCGGGGGCCGGTTCGCTGTCCTGCCCCAGCGCGGAGGCCACCGCGTGGGCGTAGCCGTAGATATCCTCGCGCAGCTTGATCCGGCTGCCATCCTCGACGCTGGCGGTGAAGTATTCGATGTGGATCGGCAGCGGCCTTGCAAGGTTCACGTAGTGCTCCTTGTCGCCGATCATGTCCTCGAGCTTGTCCTGGTTCCAGCGCGAGCGCGTGCCCTCGGGCACGGCGTCGTTCAGAACGGATTCGGCGAAGGCGAAGGGCTTGTCGACGCGCACGCAGCCGTGGCTGAAGGCGCGCTTCGAGGCGGCGAACAGCGACTTCGACGGCGTGTCGTGGAGGTAGACGGAATAGTCGTTGGGAAACAGGAATTTAATCTGCCCAAGGGCGTTCTTCGGCCCGGGCAGCTGCTTCACCGTGGCCATGCCGTTGTGGGTGCCGACCTCGTAGCCGCGGCCCTCGAGATAGCCGAGGCTGCCGCCGCCCTTGGGCAGCATCTCCTTCTTGATGATCGACTGCGGCACATTCCAGTACGGATTGACGATGAGATACTTCATCGCGTTGGAGAACAGCGGCGTCGGTGTATCGGTCTTGCCGACCACCACGCGATGCTCGTCGACCACGCGGCCGTCGTGGAAGACGCGCACGGCGTAGTCGGGGATGTTCACCTCGATGCGATCGGCGCCGAGGTCGCGCGGCATCCAGCGCCACATCTCCATGTTGGCGATCAGCGTGCCCTCCTGGCGCGAGGAGGGCTGCGGTCCCTCGCCGTTGAGCGCCGCCAGCGTGCGCTTGTCGAGCGCGCCCGAGGTGGGCAGCTCGTTTGCGCGCTGCCAGTTGGCCAAGGCCTCCGACAGGCCGGGATCGAACAGGATGTCGTCGGGGTCGTCGCCGAAGCCGGCGGCAGCGCCAAGTCGCGCGCGCAGCATCGGCACGCGCTTGTCGCGCATGCCGATGTGCAGCGTCGTGCCCGCGGGCACAGGCTTGCCGCCGGCCTTGGTCGGCCGGTGCTTGGCGTGCAGCTCGGCGAGCTTGTCGCGCAGAGCGACGTAGCGCGGCTCGGTGGGGTTCAGCGCGGAGAGCTTGTCGCCGGCCTCCGCGCCGGCACCGCTCACGGCGTCGAGCACCTCGGCGGGGTCGGCGAGGGTCGGCAGCGACCCGATCAGCGGGCTGATGCCCTTGGGGTCGACGCGGCTGCCGCTGGCCTGGCGGGCGTAGGCGACGACGGCATCGGTCAACGCGAGCTCGGAGGCAACGATCTCTGCGGGTGCGCCCTCGCTCTTGAGAACGCTCGGCACGGGAGCGGGCAGAGTCAAAGCGTCGTCGCCAGCCCTGGCCAAGCGCGCGATCACGCTCGGCACCGCCTCCGCCGGCTTGCCATCGGTCGACCAGACGGGCGCGAAGCCGTGGGCGGCATAGAAGAAGGAGACGGCGGCGCGCTCCTTGCGCCGCTCGCCGGCACCGGGGCCGCGCACCGCCTCACCGTCGCGCTTGTCGAGGGCAGCCTTCAGCGCGGCATTCAGCGGCGGCAGGGCCTCGGCGGCCGGGGCAGGAGCGGTCGCGGGAACCGCGGGATGGTCGAGCGGATCCTTGGACGGCGCCGCCGGTGGCGCGATGGCGATGTCGGGTTCGGGATCGGCCTTGTCGGCCGCCTTGCCGGCGGCCTGCGTTTGAGCCGGCTTGGCCGGGTCGACGGTCGAGGCGGCGTGCCCCGGCACCCATTCCGCGCGGTCGATGGTCTGGCGGGGCGCGATGGCGCCGGTCGTGTCGCCCGTCTTCAGGCCCTTCTGGAGCAGCGTGCCGGTCGAGGGCACCGGCTTCGCCGCGGCTTGGGCCGGAGCCGCCGTCGGAGGGCTCGCCACCTCCGCGGCCGATGCTTCGACGGTGCGGGTCGGGGTGGCATCCGCCTTGGCGAGGTCGGAGAAGAACGTGTCGTCGTCCGCGCGCGCGGCGGTGAGGCCGGAGCCGAGCAGCACCGCGGCGGTCCAGAGAGGGATCCGCCGCCTGAACATCGAACGCGTGCCCATGGGCCCCTCCGGACGGCCGAACCGCCCTGCGCATCCTCGCCCGCCGCCGGGATCGATGCACTTCCATGATGTGATCGTCGCTTCGGTCGAAATCAATCGTCACGAACGCTTTGGTTTCGGCCGTGACTCACCCGCCACAACACCTTCGTCGTAGGCCAGTCCTATGCCGCCAACGTATGGCGACGGCGTGTCCCTACGCCGCCTCCTCGTCGCCCTCCGGCGCGTCGGCGCCGAAGAGGCCGTATTCCTTCATCTTGCGGTAGAGCGTCGAGCGACCGATGCCGAGCTTGCGCGCCATCGCCGACATCTGTCCGCGATAATGCCCGAGCGCGAAGCGGATCGTGTCGGCCTCGAGCTTCTCCAGCGTATGCACGTCGCCGTTCTCGTCGAGTAGCGGCAGCACGTTGGGGTCGCGTACCTCGACGCGCACGATCTCTTGATCGGGCCGCGGCGCCGCCGGCAGCACCGCCGCGATCGGCGGGATGCGCACATCGAAGCCGTCGACCTGCGCGGCGACCTGCGGGAACTCGGTGACGGTGAGCTCGTCGTGATCGGCCAGCACCACGGCGCGAAACACCGCGTTCTCGAGCTGGCGGACGTTGCCCGGCCAATCGTAGGCGGCGAGCATGGCCGAGGCTTCCGCCGAGATGCCGCGGATGCGCTTGCCCTCCTCGGCCGCGAAGCGGGCGATGAAGCGTCGCGCGAGGTCGGCGACGTCGTCACGGCGCGTGCGCAGCGGCGGCACGGTGATCGGGAACACGTTGAGACGGTAATACAGGTCCTCGCGGAAATGCCCGCGCTTCACCAGCTCGATGAGGTTCTGGTTGGTCGCCGAGATCAGGCGGATGTCGACCTTGACCGGGCGCTTGCCGCCGACGGGATCGACCTCGCCTTCCTGCAGCGCGCGCAGCAGCTTGACCTGAGCCTCGGGCGGCAGCTCGCCGACCTCGTCGAGGAACAAGGTGCCCCCGTGCGCCTCGACGAACTTGCCGGCGTGCTTCTCGGTGGCGCCGGTGAACGAGCCCTTTTCGTGGCCGAACAGGATCGACTCGACGAGGTTCTCCGGCAGCGCGCCGCAGTTCACGGTGACGAAGGCCTTGCCGCGGCGGTCGGACGCGCCCTGGATGGCGCGGGCGATCAACTCCTTGCCGACTCCGGATTCGCCCTCGAGCAGCACGGGGATGGTGGATTTGGCGGCGCGCTCGCCGAGGCGGATGACGCGCTCCATCTCGCCCGACTTCGACGCCAGGTCCTTCAGCCCGAACGAGCCGGAGGCGCGCTTGCCGAGGTGGCGAACCTCGTCCTCGAGCGCGTCGACGCGCAGCGCGTTCTTGATCGAGACCTGGAGGCGCTCGGCGCCGACGGGCTTGACCACGAAGTCGACGGCGCCGGCGCGCATCGCCGAGATCACCGCCTCGATCGAGCCGTTGGCCGTCTGGACGATGGTCGGCACCTTGCGGTCGGCGTCGCGCAGGCGCGTCAGCACCGCCATGCCGTCGAGGTCGGGCATGACGAGGTCGAGGATCATGAGATCGACGGGCTGGGCGCCGATGTCGCCGATCCGGCGCAAGGCCTCGGCGCCGCTGTCGGCGGTTTCGGCCGCGTAGCCGAAGCGCCGTACCAGCGCTTCGAGCAGGCGGCGTTGCACGGGGTCATCGTCAACGATCAGGATGGTGCAGGGCATATGACCTCGGCGGAGCGGACGAAGCGTTCGTCCGGCGAGGCTCATGCTCTGCGATCAGGGTAAAGGCGGCGTTAAACGAGCCGGGCAATGGCCTGGCCCAGTCGTTTGGAGCGGATCGGCGGGAGGACCTGACGGCCGGACCCAATCAGGCCGCGAACGTCCACCAGCGGCTGGCGGCGTAGCTCCACACCGTGACGACCCCGGTCACCAGGACCTGCGCCGGCAGGTAGGGAAGGTGGCGCCAGTCGACCGCCAGTGTCATCAGCAGGGCCGTCGCGAGGAAGCCGATGCCGGCGACGGCGGCGAAGCGCCAGATCGCTTCGCGGTGGCGCTTCCCGCTCTTGAACGTGTGCCGCCTGTTGAGCCGGTAGGAGATGATGCCGCCGAGACAATAGCCCAGCAGCGTCGCCGGCACCGGGGGCTTGTGCGCGAGCTGCACCAGGACGACCAGCACGGTGTAATGCACGGCGGTGCAGAGGCAGCCGATCACCACGAACGAGGCGAGTTGCCGAAGATTTGACGCGATCGCTGGCACCGGTGCTCCCGGGCCACGCCCGTTCAGACTTGCTTAATCTTCGTGGGCCTGCCACGCAAAAGCCGCGGAAGGCTTGCGAAGAGGGGCGGCCCAACGTGTCTACGTAACCTGCTTCGCGTTTCCAGGGGAGACCACCATGCGTTTCGACTTCGTGAAGACCGGCCGTGTCGCCGCCGTCCTCGCCGCGACGGCACTTGCCGGCGCGTTCGCCGCGACATCGGCCAAGGCCGAGCTCGTCGGCCAGCTGCAGTGCAACATCGGACCCGGCGTCGGCCAGCTGGTGACTTCAAAGCGTCCGGTGTCCTGCACCTACCGGTCGGCCGGCGTGCCGGTCCAGTTCTACAACGGCGAGCTCGGCAAGATCGGCCTCGACGTCGGCAATCTCGCCTCCGGCACGCTGACCTACGACGTCGTGTCGATCGGCACGCCGAGCCTCGGCGCGCTTCAGGGCTCCTACGTCGGCGCCGGCGCAGGCGTGACGCTGGGCACCGGCATCGGCGTGAACGCGCTGGTCGGCGGCAATGGCCAGTCGATCACACTCCAGCCGATCGCCACCACCGTCTCGACCGGCACCAACATCAACGCCGGCCTGACCTCGCTGGCGCTGTCCTTCGCCGGCACGGAAGGCCCGCGCCTGCACCGCCGCGGCATCGTCGCCCGCTACTGAGCGGCGCCGCATCCCATCGAGAAAGGCGTCCGCCCGCGCGGGCGCCTTTTTCTTTGACGGCGCTCGCGTCCTCCCGATGTCGGCACGCGCACCCCATCTGCGTGCCATGATCGATGCCGCCTTCGCCGCCGCCGCCGAGATCCTGACGCCGCCGTTCCGCGCGGTGCTGGCGAAGACGCTCGGACTCACGCTGCTGCTGCTGCTCTTCTGCGCCGTTGGGCTCGAGAAGCTCGCGATGGCCTATCTGGTGACGCCGTGGCATTGGGCGTCGGCGGCGCTCCAGGTTGTGGCAGGCCTCGGCCTGGTGGTCGCCGTGGCGGTGCTGGTGACGCCAGTGGCCTTCGTCGTCGCCGGCTTCTTCTTCGACGAGCTCGCCGATCACGTCGAAACCGACCTCGCGGGGCCGGCGGGGCGCGGGCGGCCGTTGCCGATCGGCGAGGCCACGCTCATCGGCCTCAAGTTCGGCCTGATCAGCCTCGCCGTGAACCTCGCCGCGCTGCTGCTTCTGTTGGTTCCCGGCGTCAACGCCGTCGCCTTCTTCGGCGCCAACGCCTACCTCATCGGCCGCGGCTTCTTCGAGCTTGCGGCGCTGCGTTATCGCCCGCTGGCCGAGGTGCGTGAGATGCGCCGGCACCATTCGCTTCGGATCTTCGGTGCCGGCTGCCTCTGCGCCGCGTTGGCCTCGGTGCCGATCCTCAACCTGCTGACGCCGCTCTTCGCCACCGCGTTAATGGTACGCGTGGCGCAGCCGATCGTGCGGCCGCGCCTCCTCGCCCCAGCTCAGCCGCCGGCCGTGTAGGCGGCGTATTGCCCGGTCTTGCGGTAGCGGCCGAGGTAGCGCGGCACGAAGCTCTCGTAAGACTCCGGCCGGATGCCGAGGCCCTGCAAAGTGCGGCCCTCGCGTTTGGCCGCCTCGGAGACGACGTTGTCCTCCTTGAGCAGCTCGACCTGGTCCTGCGTCATCTCCAGCATGGCCGGCATCAGGCCGAAGCTCGCCTTGCTGACCCTCTCGGTGATCCCGGCCATGCGCGTCGCCAACGAGAACGGCATCTTGACGAGCGGGCGCTTGCGCTCCGTGGTCTTGAGGATGAAGCGCATGATGTCGGCGAAGGAGGCCGCCTCGGGGCCGCCCAGCTCGTAGGTCGTGCCGGGCAGAGCCTTGCCGTCGACGGCGAGCGCGATCGCCTCGGCGACGTCGCCGACGAAGACCGGCTGCAACAG
>CAZZWW010000153.1:0-7119 GCA_964657815.1 Vulcanimicrobiota bacterium
GTGCTGCACACCAATCTCGGCCGCGCCCTGCTGCCGCCCGAGGCGGCAGCCTCCGTCGCGCGCGTGCTGAGCCAGGCCTCCAACCTCGAATACGATGTCGCCGCCGGACGCCGCGGCGAGCGCGACGACCATATCGAGCACCTGATCTGTAAGCTGACCGGTGCCGAGGCGGCGACGATCGTCAACAACAACGCCGCCGCCGTGCTGCTGGTGTTGGCGGCCCTTGCGCCGAAGAAGGAGGTGCTGGTGTCGCGCGGCGAACTCGTCGAGATCGGTGGTGCCTTCCGCGTGCCCGACGTCATGGCGCGGGCCGGCTGCCGCATGGTCGAGGTCGGCACCACCAACCGCACCCATCTGCGCGACTACGCCGACGCCATCGGCCCGCGCACGGTGGCGGCGATGAAGGTCCACCAGTCGAACTACGAGATCAAGGGCTTCACCGCCGCCGTGAGCGACGAGGACTTGGGCCGGCTCTGCCGCGAGCGTGGCATCGTCATGCTCGACGACCTCGGCAGCGGCAACCTCGTCGACTTCTCCGCCTACGGCCTGCCGCGGGAGCCCACCGTGATGGAGGCGGTGAAGCATGCCGACGTCGTCACCTTCTCCGGCGACAAGCTGCTCGGCGGCGTGCAATGCGGCCTTATCGCCGGGCGCCGAGACCTCATCGCTAAGATCCGCAAGCATCCGCTGAAGCGCGCGCTGCGTGTCGGCAAGGAAGTCTTTGCTGCGATGGAGGCGGTGCTGCGCCTCTACCTCGATCCCGACCGGCTCGCCGAGCGCCTGCCGACGCTGCGGCTGCTGACCCGCACCCAGGCCGACATTCGCGCCCAGGCCGAGCGCCTCGCACCGCTCCTCGCTGCCGCGTTGGGCGACGTGGCCCGTGTGGCGGTCGCGGACTGCTCGAGCCAGATCGGCAGCGGGGCGCTGCCGGTGGAGACGCTGCCGTCGGCCGCGATCGCGCTGACCCCGCCCCACCCCGGCAAGGGCGACGGCCGCTGGCTCAAGGCCATCGCGGAGCGCTTCCGTGCCCTGCCGATGCCCGTCATCGGCCGCATCGCCGACAACGCCTTCCTGCTCGATCTGCGCACGCTGGAGGACGAGGCGGGTTTTCTGGCGCAGTTCGCAGTCGCGGCATAGGTCCATGATAGAAACGACTGCGGCCTTCCTCGGCTTCGTCGCGCTCGGCATCACGCTCGTGCAGGTCGCCTTCTTCTACTACGGCATGGACGAGCCGTCGGGCCACGTCGAGCGCATCTTGCGTCCCGGCTCGTCGAGCGAGAGTTGGATCGTCACCCCAACCTTCGACGGAAACGGTCATCTCGCGTCGCGTTTGGGACGTACCCAAGCCAAGAGCCTGTGAGCGAGTCGCGCGTCATGGGGTTCGCGCTCGGCGCGATTGCACTAATAACGTTCGCGCTGGCCGCCTCGCTCGTCTACAACAGCTTGGTCCTGCGCCAACGGCCGGAGGAGCCGAAGGGCACGATCAGCAAGGCGTTTCTCGCCTCCCGAGCCGCCGCGGCGCAGACCGTGACCGGCCTCGACCATCTGCTACCCGCCGGCATGCCCGAGGCAATGGCGCTCCAGCGCCTCGCCGCCGACGGCTTCGCCTGCACCTTCGAACCGCACGCCGCGACCTGCTTCCGCACCGCCGGCACCGGGCGCGCCACAGACATCTGGACGATATGGCTGACTTTCGACCCATCCGAGACCCTTACGTCGAGCCAGGGCGAGCGCCGGAGCGCCAAGCTGTGAGCGAGGCGCCGGGCAAGCAGCACCGCTCCAAGCGCGTCGACGTCAATGGCTGGGTCGTGCTCGACAAGCCCGTCGGCATCACCTCGACGCACGCCGTCGCGCGACTGAAGCGCATCTACAACGGCAAGAAGGCCGGCCACGCCGGCACCCTCGACCCGCTGGCCTCGGGCATTCTGCCGATCGCCTTCGGCGAGGCCACCAAGACCGTGCCGTACGTGCAGGACGGCGAGAAGGGCTACCGCTTCACCGTGCTCTGGGGGGTCGAGACCAACACCGACGACGCCGACGGCACCGCCGTCGCCACCTCGGACATCGTGCCCGAGCGCGCCGCCATCGAGGCGCTGCTGCCGCGCTTCATCGGCACGATCGAGCAGCGGCCGCCCGCCTTCTCCGCCATCAAGATCGCCGGCGAGCGCGCCTACGACCTCGCCCGCGACGGCCAAGTCGTGGAGATCGCGCCGCGCGGCGTGACCATCCACGCGCTGACGATCGGCGCGCACGAGGGCCCATCGACCACCTTCGAGACGCGCTGCGGCAAGGGCACCTACGTTCGCGCCATCGCCCGAGACCTGGGACGCGCGCTGGGCTGCTACGGCCACGTCATCGCGTTGCGCCGCACCCGCGTCGGCCCCTTTGTCGAGGACGACAGCGTCGCGCTCGAGGCACTGGAAGAGGCCGAGACGGCCATCGCCGCGCTGCGCCGGGTCGAGGCCGGCCTCGGCGAGCTGACCCGGATCCTGGTCGACCGCACCGACGCCGCCCGCCTTCGCCGGGGCCAGTCCATGCTGCTGCGCGGCGCCGACGCTCCTCCCGAGGGCGAAGCCTACGCCGCCTGCTCCGGCGTGGTCATCGCCATCGGCGCGATCGAGAACGGCGAACTGGTGCCGGCCCGCGTGTTCAATCTGCCTTTTTGAGAGGTGGATCTCGCGTCGATGCCGCTCGAGCCAGGTACACACTCGCCGTGCCGCCCGCCGACGTGATCTCCTGACCTTGCCTGCCGCCTTGATCGAGCGCTGCGCGCGGTTCATTCGAGTGGCGGCTGCATCACGTCGCGGCTGCGGGTGAAGCGCAGGTGTGTGATGTCGGTCGGGAAGAACATGCCCCAAGCCCATTCGAAGAAGATTCGCAGCTTGCGGCTCACCGTGGGCATCTGCATCAGGTAATAGGCACGCCAGACGAGCCAGGCAGAAAATCCGTGGAACGGCAGGCCTTTGACCTCGGCAACGCCGTTGAGGTGGCCTATCGCCGCCATCGAGCCCTTGTGACGATAGCTGAACGGCTTGAGCGGCGCGCCAGCGACCTGAGCCGCGAGGTTTTGCGCCAGGCACTTGCCCTGCTGCACCGCCACCTGCGCGGTGGGCGGATGCGAACGCTGGCCGTCCGCGCCGATGCAAGCGCAGTCGCCTGCTGCCCAGATTGAGTCCGAGCCTACAACACGTAGTTCTGGCGAGACGGCGATGCGTCCGCCCGCCATCGGAAGTCCGAGCGATGGCACTAAAGCATTCTGCTGCGTGCCGATGGTCCCGATGATCGTATCGGCCTGTAGGATCGTTCCACCCGCCAGGACCACCCCATCGTTCCGGACTTCGACGGCGCGCGTATTCAGCCGCACATCGACGCCCCGCGTCCTCAGCGATGCCAGCGCGGCCTTGCCCAGCGCCGGATGCATCTCTGGTAGCAGACGGTCGGGGCCTTGCAGAAGGGTGACCCGCAACTCGCGGGGTTTTACCAGTCTGTAGTAACGCGCCATGCAGAAAAGGCTGTCGATCAAGGCGCCGGCAACCTCGACGCCGGAGAAGCCGCCGCCGAGTACGACGAAGTGGCCGAGGCTGGCACGCCGTGCCATATCGTCCTGCAACTCGATCATCGAGAGCCGCCGCAGAACGGTGTTGCGGATGTGCATGGCATCGCCGACCGTCTTCAGTGGAAGTGCGTGGTTTGCCATGCCCGGTATGAGGTCGAGCCGCGCCCGCACACCTAACGCGAGGACGAGGTGGTCGTAATTGAACGTCCGTTCTCCGGCGAGTGTACGACAGGTAATCAGCCCTCCCACGGCATCGAGGCTGTGCATGCGTCCCATCACGAAGCGGCCACGCTTGCGGATTCCGACAACCTCGCGCAGCGGAGCGACCACATGCTCTGGGAACACGGCCGCCCCGACGGCCTCCGGAAGCATGGGATTGTAGGTCGTGTAGCTCTCCTCGCTGATGAGGAGGATCTCGCAATCCGGGATCTTCCGGGCGATCAGTTCTCTGGCGACGCAGACCCCCGCGAACCCGCCGCCGACCACCAGGATAGTTTTCATCGCGCGTTCCTTCCGGAGGTCTTGTGGAGACCGGCGCTCTGCCGGCACGAGATCACGATGCCTGCCGTCCGATCCGATTATCCGCTTGTTACCAAGCCTTCATCCAAGTGGATGTGTTTGATCGATATCGGTATCGAGTAAAATCTGAGGGGCGTGGCAAAATACACATGCCCACACAATCCTTTATGCTGTCGTCGCCAACTCAATACGTCAGACCGACATATAGGCTCTTACTTTCTGCTCATCCATGTCGTCTTTCTTGCCTGCAAGGACGACGGAGCCGCGATCGAGCACGATGTAGTCGTCAGCCAGCTCTTTGGCGAAATCGAAATATTGTTCCACGAGGACGATCGCCATGTCGCCCTTGCCGCGTAGATAGGAAATCGCGCGGCCGATGTCCTTGATGACGGAAGGCTGGATTCCCTCCGTCGGCTCGTCGAGGACGAGAAGGCCTGGCCGGGTTGTCAGCGCTCGCCCGATCGCAAGCTGCTGTTGCTGGCCGCCGGACAGGTCGCCACCGCGACGCCCCATCATCGTCCTCAGTACCGGAAACAGCTCGAAGACTTCGTCCGGTACAAAACGATCTTTGCGGGCGACGGGCGCGTAGCCGGTCTCGAGGTTCTCCTTGACCGTCAGCAGCGGGAAGATCTCGCGACCCTGCGGGACATAGGCGATGCCCCGTTTGGCGCGGGCGTGGGCCGGGAGCCTGGCGACGTCCTGATCGCGCCAGCGAATGCGACCGCCCGCGATCGGTTGGTGTCCGACGATAGCGCGCAGGAGCGAGGACTTGCCGACGCCGTTCCGCCCGAGCACGCAGGTGACGCGGCCGGGCGTCGCGGCGACGGAGACAGCACGCAGCGCCTGCGCCGCGCCGTAGTAGAGATCGATGCCTTCGACGGAGAGCATGTGATTGATCCTCAGAAGACGCGCGGATCCTTCCCCGCAACGCGGGGAAGGGGGACCATCCGAAGCATGGTGGAGGGGGCTGCCGCCGCCTCGATCAAACGAAGTCTGGGGCCCTGCTTCCGGGCCAATCCTTGATGCGCGGCTGCCCCCTCCACCACCCGTCGGGTGGTCCCCTCCCCCGTCTTCGACAGGGGAGGATGCGCGCGACCTGCTTCATCTCACCGCCCCAGATACACTTCGATGACCTTCGGATCGGCGCTGACGGCATCGAGCGTACCTTCGGCGAGCACGGCGCCCTCGTGCAGGCAGGTGACCTTGACGTCGAGCTCGCGCACGAAGGTCATGTCGTGCTCGACGACGACCACGGCGTGATCCTTGGCGATCTCGCGGAGCAACTCGGCCGTCTGCGCCGTCTCGGCATCGGTCATGCCGGCGACCGGCTCGTCGACGAGCAGCAGCTTCGGGTCCTGCGCGAGCAGCATGCCGATCTCGAGCCATTGCTTCTGGCCGTGCGAGAGGTCGGCGGCGAGCCGCGCGCGATGCGCCGTCATGCGGGTCGTCGCGAGGATCTTGTCGATCTTCTCGGCCTGGTCCGCCGCCGGCTTGCCGAACAGCGTGGCGAACGGCCCGCGCGGCGCCTTCAGCGCGAGCAGGATGTTGTCTTCCACCGTGTGGCTCTCGAAGACGGTGGGTTTCTGGAACTTGCGGCCGATGCCGAGCTCGGCGATTGCCGGCTCGTCGAGCTTGGTCAGGTCCGTGGAACCCTCGTAGAAAACCGTGCCGCTGTCGGGCCGCGTCTTACCGGTGATGCAGTCCATCATCGTCGTCTTGCCGGCCCCGTTCGGCCCGATGATCGCGCGCATCTCGTTGGGCTGGAGCACCAAGGAAAGGCCGCGCAACGCCTTATAGCCGTCGAACGAGACCCTGACGTCGTCGAGGTAGAGCAGCGAGCGAGAGAGCACGGGGTCGTTCATGCCTCACTCCCCCGGCAGCTTGGCCGGCAGACCGGCGTCGATGGCGATCGCCGTGTCGATCCCTTTGTCCTTTGCGGCGCGACGCGGCCGCCGCCATTGGTCGACGAGACCCAGAATGCCCTTTGGCATCAGGATCGTGACGAGGACGAACAGCAAGCCGAGCGCGAACAGCCAGGCGGATGGCAGCGCGTCGGTGAGCCATGTCTTGCCGAGGTTGACGAGGACGGCGCCGAGTGCCGCGCCGACCAGCGTCCCGCGGCCTCCGACCGCGACCCAGATCACCGCCTCGATCGAGTTCTGCGGCGCGAACTCGCTGGGGTTGATGATGCCGAGCTGCGGCACGTAGAGCGCGCCGGCGAGGCCCGCGAGCATGGCCGAGAAGGTGAAGACCACCATCTGGTAGCGATCGATGCGATAGCCGACGAAGCGGGTACGCGATTGTGCGTCGCGGATCGCCACGAGGATCTTGCCGAACTTCGATGTGACGATCGCCTGGGTGACGATGAGCGTGGCGGCGAGCACGAGCGCGGTGAGCGCGAAGAGCGCGGCGCGGGTGCCGTCTGCGTCGATGGAGAAGCCGGCAATGGCCTGGAAGTCGTTGAGGCCGGTGTTTCCGCCGAAGCCCATGTCGTCGCGGAAGAAGGCGAGCATCAGCGCGAACGTCATCGCCTGGGTGATGATCGAGAGATAGACGCCGTTGACGCGCGAGCGGAAGGCGAGAAAGCCGAACACGAAGCCGAGCAGGCCCGGGACCGCCAGCGCGAGAAGGATTGCCGCCGGCAGCTTCAGCGGGCTGTCCCAATGCACGAAGAACGACAGCAGCGGGTTGGCGCCGCGCTGCCCGATCGTGTGCATGAGATCCATGCCCATCATGTAGCCGCCGAGCGCGAAGAAGGCGCCGTGGCCGAGCGAGAGGATGCCGCAGAAGCCCCAGATGAGGTCGATCGAGACGGCGAGCAGGGCGAAGGTCAGGTACTTGCCAAACAGCACGACGAGATAGGACGGCAGGTGCAGCGGCGAGCCCGCCGGCGCCGCGACGAGCAGTAGCGGCACGACGATGGCGAGCGCGACGAGGATCGCCACCGCGATGGAGGTGCGCGAATGGTCGCGCAGCAGGCGGGCCGTCAGCATCAGCCCTCCACCGCGCGGCCCTTGAGCGCGAACAGGCCGCGCGGCCGCGTC
>CAZZWW010000154.1:0-7103 GCA_964657815.1 Vulcanimicrobiota bacterium
ATGTCGGAGGGCTCGATCGTCTTCTTGGCGGCGAGGAACACGGCGAGATGGGCACCGGCCGACTCGCCGTAGGCGCAGAGCCGCGCCTCGTCGAGGCCGAGCGAGACGGCGTTGGCGCGCAGCCAGCGGACGGCAAGCTGCGCGTCCGCGAGTTGGGCCGGCCAGCGCGTGGCAGGCACGGTCTTCTTGACGAGGCGGTAGTCGATCGTCGCGGCGAAGAGGCCGTCGCGCGCCAACGCCTCGCAAACCGAGAGGAGGGCGGACTTGTCGTACGCCACCCAGCCGCCACCGTGGATCAGCACGACGCCGGCCCTCGGCTTGTGTTCGATCGGCTCGCCGAGGTCATCGCCTCCGGCGGGTGCACAGGTGGTCAGTGTCTGCTCGGGCAGCGGCCCGTAGGAGATGTCGCGTTTTACGACGACGCCCGCCACATCGGCCATTGCCGGCGAAATCGCGAACGCCGCGGCGACGACGACCCCGACGATCGGCCTCATGCCTTGGCGTCGAAGGCGCGACCGATGACCGGCGTCGAGGGCGAAGCCATGTCGCGCGGCTCGATCGCGCCGGCCTCGAACGCCATCCGGCCGGCCTCGACGCCGAGCGCGAAGGCCCGCGCCATGGCGACGGGATCGACAGCCTTGGCGATGGCGGTGTTGAGCAGCACGGCGTCGTAGCCGAGTTCCATGGCCTCGGCCGCGTGCGAAGGCGTGCCCAGCCCGGCGTCGATTACCAGCGGCACGCCGGGGAAGTGTCCGCGCAGCGCGCGCAGGCCGAAGCGGTTGTTGAGACCGCGCCCGGAGCCGATCGGCGCGCCCCACGGCATCAGCACCTCGCAGCCGGCGCCGAGCAGCCGCTCCGCTACGACGAGGTCCTCGGTGCAATAGGGGAACACCTGGAAGCCGTCGCGCGCGAGCACGCCCGCTGCCTCGACGAGGCCGAACGGATCGGGGTAGAGCGTGTCGTCCTCGCCGATCACCTCGAGCTTGACCCAGGACGTGCCGAACACCTCGCGCGCCATCTGCGCCGTGGTGATGGCTTCCTTGGCGGTGCGGCAGCCTGCGGTGTTGGGCAGCACGGTGACGCCCAGGTCACGGATGAGCGCCCAGAAACTCTCGCCGGCGCGGCCCGCGCCGGACTCGCGCCGGAGCGATACGGTGACGATCGTCGCACCGGCGGCCCGCACGCTGTCGGCCATGACCTTCGGGCTGGGGTAAAGCGCCGTGCCGAGGATCAGCCGGGAGGCGATTGGCGTGTCGTAGACAACGAGGCTCATGGCGCATCCTACCCGAGGGCGATCCGGGGGTGAAGCGGAGGTGGCGTCGGCGCGCGAAGGGCACAAGCCGGGCACTCCGCAGTGCTTCACGCCGTCTTCCGAGACGCGCTTCGGCCCGGCGACGAGAGCCTTGCCAGGCTGGCGAGCGCCGCCACGACCGCGAGACCGGCGCCGAGCGCCAGGTCGACGGTCTCGGCCCCTGCCGGCATGAGCCGGAACACCGAGGCCGCCACCGTGGTGCCGGCGGTGAAGCCGAGGAGCCGGGCGACCGCGAGCATGCCGCCGGCGGCGCCGGCACGCACCCGCGGCGCGGTGCCCAGCATGACACGGTTGTTGGGCGCCTGAAAAAAGCCGAAGCCGAAGCCGCACAGCGCCATGCGCCAGGTGATCTCGATGCCGGTGGCGTGCGCCGGCATGGTCGCGAGCAGGGCGAGGCCAGCCGCCAGCGCGGCCAGGCCGAACGCGCCGAGCACCGCCGGCGGCCAGCGGTCCGAGAGCCATCCCGCGACAGGCGCCGCGACGCCCAGTGCCACCGGCCACGCCGTCATCAGCAGGCCGGTCTGCACCGCGTCGCGGCCGAGCGTCGACTCGAAGTAGAACGGCAGCGATATGTAGGCCAGCATGTAGGCCGTGAACGAGCAGATCGAGGTCGCCACCGAGAGGGCGAAGACGGGCTTCTCGAACAGGTCGAGCGGGATCAGTGGCTGCGCCGTGCGCCGCTCGCGCCGCCATAGCCATGCGCCCGCGGCCGCCGCCACCGCGATCTCGGCGGCCGCGATCGCGTTGTCGGCGCGGCCGTGGGCGAAGCCGTCGGCCCCGATGAAGAACAGGCCGAAGAGGAGCGCGTTGAGCGTGGCGCTGAGCCAGTCCAGCGGACGGTCCGCCAGCGGCGAGTCCGGCAGCGCGCGGGAGGCCAGCGCGAGGTTGATGACGCCCAGCGGCACGTTGACGGCGAACAGCCATTCCCACGAGCCGATCGCGAGGATGCCCGAGGCCACCGTCGGCCCGATCGCGGCGGCGAACGACACCACCAGCGCGTTCAGCCCGACGCCGCGCCCGAGCGTGGCCTGAGGGTAGGTGTAGCGCACCAGCGCCCCGTTCATGCCCATGATGCCCGAGGCGCCGATGCCCTGCACCACGCGCGAGACCACGAGCGCGGTGAGGCTGTGCGACACGGCGCATGCGAGCGATCCCACGGTGAAGACCACCAGGCCGAAGAGGTACACGCGGCGGTAGCCGAGCCGCTCGCCGAGTGCCGCGAAGGGCAGCAGGGTCACCACGGTGGCGAGCTGGTAGGAATTGACCACCCACGTCGCTTCTGCCGGCGAGGCACCGAGCTGGCGGGCGATCGTCGGCAGCGCGACGTTGGCCACCGAGGAGTCGAGCACGGCCATGGTGATGCCGAGGCCGATCGCCAGCATCGCCCAGTAGCGGCGCGGGACCGGCAGCCCGTCGGCCTCGATCTCCTGTTGTGACGGCGGCGTCGACGAGGGGCGGCTTGCGGGCATGCCGCCTCTTAGAGACGATCCCGGCTCGGGGGAACGCCGGGGACCGTGACCGATGCGCCTCGAGGCGGCGCCGAGGCGGATCAGCCTTCGGCTTCCTCGCGTTTCAGCAGCACCTCGTCGACCTGGTTGAGGAGCCGGCTGAAGTCGACGGGCTTGGCGTGGTAGTCGTCGCAGCCGGCAGCGATCGCCTTCTCCTTGTCGCCGCTCATGGCGTGCGCGGTCAGCGCGATGATCGGCGTCGCATCGGATCGCTCGCGCAGCGTGCGCGCGACGGTCCAGCCGTCCATGATCGGCAGGTCCATGTCGAGGAGCACCAGGTCCGGAGACTGCGCGGCGACCTGATCCAGCGCCTGCTTGCCGTCGTGGGCGAGCACGACCTCGAAGCCGCGCTTGCGCAGCCGACGCGACAGGAAATCCCAGAGTTCTTCGTGGTCCTCGACGAGGAGGAGCTTGGTCATCGGCGATCCTGGTCAGACGAGCGTTTCGTGCTAGTGCCACGCCCCAAGGCCCGGCCACTACCTTAAAATCATGTTTGGACACGGGAAAGCGAATTGAAACAGGATGAGCCCGACGGCGTGATGCCAGGGAAGGACCTCGGGCGGTCCGTCCTGCCGACGCTCTTCGGCGGCGCCGTGATCGTGGCGGCCCTGTACTACGGTCAGGAGCTGACCGTGCCCCTGGTCCTCGCGGCGCTGCTGGCCTTCGTGCTCGCACCGCTCTGCACGCTGCTGCAGCGCCTCTGGCTCCCGCGCGCCTTGGCGGTCTTGGTCGCCGTTCTGCTGACCTTCGCCATCCTGGGTGCCCTGGGGACGATCGTCGGCCGTCAGGCCGCGACCCTCGCCACGAGCCTCCCGGCCTACCAGAGCACGGTCACGGCCAAGTGGAACGCGATGATGGCCAAGGTCGGAGCTGTCGAGCAACTCACCAAGAACGTCGGCGGAGCGGCGGACATCAAGCCCGGCAAGGCGGCGAAGCAGGACAAGGAGGCCGGCGGCATCGGCTTGCCTGCGGACATCTCCGGCTTGGCGCTGTTCCGCTCGGTGGCCATGCCGATCCTCGGCCCTCTCGGCACGCTCGGCGTGACGCTCATCTTCGCCTTCTTCATCCTGCTCTCCAACGAGGATCTGCGCGATCGTCTGGTGCGGCTCGTCGGGCGGCACGATCTGCACCGCACCATCCTGGCGATGAACGATGCGGCAAGCCGGCTGTCGCGCTTCTTCCTGTTCCAACTCGGGATCAACGCCGCGTTCGGCGCCGCGATCGGCGTTGCGCTATGGATCGCCGGCATGCCGAGCCCGCTGCTCTGGGGCATCCTCGCCGGCGTCATGCGGTTCGTGCCGTTCCTGGGCGTCATCGTCGCCGCCGTGCCGCCGATCCTGCTGGCCGTCGCCATCGTGCCGGGCTGGTCGCTCGCCCTCGTCGTGCTGGCGATCTTCGTCGTCGCCGAAAGCCTCATGGGTCAGGTGGTCGAGCCGCTGATCTACGGCCACAACACCGGCCTCTCGCCGATCGCGGTGATCGTCGCCACCGCCTTCTGGGCACTGCTCTGGGGCCCGATCGGCCTGCTGATCGCAACGCCGCTGACCGTCTGCCTCGTGGTGATGGGACGCCATGTCGAGGCGCTGTCGTTCCTCGACATCATCCTCGGCGACAAGCCGCCGCTGGAGCCGCCTGAGACCTTCTACCAGCGTGCTCTGGAGGGGCGCGGGATGGCGCTCGCGCCGGACGCCCGCAAGCGCATCGCAGCGTCGTCCTACGTCGATTATTGCGACAGGGTGGCCCTGCCTGGCCTGGCTCTCGCCCAGGGCGACCTTGCGCGCGACGATACCGCGTTCGAGCGCCTCGACGCCATCCACGGTCAGATCGGGGCGTTGCTGGTCAAGGTCCGCGTCGACGCCGTGCGCGAACGGGCCCGGCTGAAGGCCAAGGCGCCCACCGACGGGCCGCAGGGCGGCGCGCGGAAACCCTTGCCGGCGCACTGGCGCGACCACGACGCGATCGTCTGCGTCCCCGGCCGAGGTCAGCTCGACGATCTCGCGGCCTTGATGGCGGTGCACGCGCTTCGCGACGCCGGCTTCGGCGCCTACGGAGAGGCCAACCTCGTGCTCAACATGCGCGATGCGATGCCTCCGCGGCTCGCCGGCGCGAGACTCTGCTGCCTGTCGATCCTCGAGAAAGGCAGCACCGCAGCGTCGATCCGCTACTTCATCCGGCGAGTGCAACGGCAGATGCCCGGAGCGACCGTGGTGATCGGCCTGTGGCACGCCGACGGCGACAGCGCGATGCTCTCCACGCTGCGCGCCGGCGGCGGCGAGGAGCACGTGGTGCTGTCGATCGGCGAGCTCATCGCCTTCTGCCAGGCGATGGCCGCGCGGCAGCCGGCGCTTGCCGCCGAGTAAACGGACGGGCGTGCGCGATCGCCAGCACGCCGACGACGAGGCGCGTCGCCGCCGCCAGCGTCTCGGCCGTCGCGCCGGCGCCACCGTCTCCCAGAGGCGGCACGTGGAGAAAGCCGATGGCGGGTGCGAGACGATCGCCGAGCGCGTGGAAGAGCGCCGCGTTGCAGACGTAGTCTCCCGCGTCGTCCGAGAACGTCGCCTCGTGCCCGGCTTCGCGAAGGGCGGCGAGCACGGCAGCCGCTGGCCAGGTCGCCGCCCGCGTCATCGGCGCCCCCTCGACCAGCACCGGGGCGCTCGGTACGGTGCCGTCCGTATCGGGCGTCGTGCCGCCGGCGGCGTTGCGTGCCAACGTCTCGACGTTGAGGATCGCGCGCCGCGTGGCGAGGCCGAGCAGCAGCATGGCGTCGGGTCGATGGCGAGCGGCCTCGCGCAGCGCCGGACCGACGCCGGCGAAGGTCACCGGCAGCCGCGCGAAGGCGAGGTCGACGCCGTCGACTCCCTCGTCCTCGAGCAGCCGCAACACGGCGAGCGTGGGGTTCGTCGGCGCGCCCGGAAAGGGGCCGAAACCCGTGACGAGCACGCGTGGGCGTCGCGGCGCCGCCGTAACGACATCATTCATCGCTAAGCAAATGGTCTGCCCGCGTGCGCGGCGTCAACGGGGAGACGCCGACGGGTCAGGAGGGCCGCTCCGCAGCTGGAGCGGGGATGGCGTCGATGAGGGTTTGGCCGAGGCTCGCGCTGCGCATCGCCGCGATCGTCACGATCGCCGGTGCTCTTTCCGGTTGCGTGACGGACAAGGTCAACGAGGTGACCTCCTCGGTCGGCGACGTCTTCGCCAAGGCCGACCCGATCGCCGCGCGCCGTGTGCCGATCTTCGTCGTGTCGACGCGGCGCGGCAAATCGGGCAACGCCGACGAACTCGCCGACGGCGCGCACGAGTCGCTGCAGACGGTCACCGTGCCGCCGAGCCACGTCGCCGGCGAGGTGGAGCGGCCGCGCTGGGGCAGCGCCGATCCCGAAAGCCATTTCACCGTCTCCGCCGTGCGCTCGCTCGACGAGTCCGAATTCAAGGCCGAAGTGGCCTCGCACCTGTCGGGCCGCATCGGCTCGAACCGCGACGTGCTGCTCTACGTCCACGGCTTCAACACGAGTTACGACGAGGCGCGCTTCCGCCTGGCGCAGGTCGTCACCGACGGGCGCTTCGGCGGCGTGCCGGTGCTCTTCACCTGGCCGGCCTCGGGCAGCCTGTTCGATTACGAGGCTGCCAAGGAGAGCGCCTCCGCGTCACGCGACGCGTTGGCGCAACTGCTGCTCGAGCTTGGCGCCACGCCCGACGTCGGCCGGATCCACATCCTCGCGCATTCCATGGGCACATGGCTGACGATGGAGGCGCTGCGGCAGGACGCCATCGCCGGCAAGCCCGATCTCGACGGCAAGCTCGGCGACGTCATGCTGGCGGCACCCGACATCGACGTCGGCGTGTTCCGCAACCAGATCGCCAAGCTCGACCCGCACCACATCTCGGTGCTGGTATCGGTCAACGACAAGGCGCTGACCCTGTCGCGGCGGCTCGCCGGCGACCGTCCCCGCGTCGGTGCGCTCAATCCGAAGGATCCGGACGACAAGGCGGTGCTCGACCGGCTCGGCGTCGGCGTCTACGACCTCGCCGGCGACGAGACGACCTTCATCGGCCACGGCACCTACGCTACGGCGCCCGACGTGGTGCAGCGCATCGGTGCCACCATCGGCAAGAAGCGCGCGGTCGATGCCGACGTCACCGCCGTGCTCGGCGAGCGCCCGGTGAACGAGAAGGTGGTGGCCCGTCCGCTGGTGCCCCCGCTGGCGGCCGCGCCACCGCCGATCGGCGCGCCGCCGGCGGTGGCGCCGGCAGTGGAGACCCCGGCGATGCCGGCGACCCCGACG
>CAZZWW010000155.1:0-7089 GCA_964657815.1 Vulcanimicrobiota bacterium
TCCATCCTGGAAGAGGACGGTTGCGGCAGCGAAGTCGCGCCGGCGCTCGAAGATTTCGATGCCGCGTCGGTTCGCGAGGCGGCCCTCGCCGTCGGCGCCCTGCTCTCGGCGAAGCCCCTTACGATCGGCACGGGCAATCGCCGCGCGCTCGATACCCTCTTCGCCAGCATGGCCTCAGGCGGCGCGTCGGCCTGACACGTCGCCCCCGCGCGCCATCGTCCCGGCAATCCTGACGACGCGGCCGAGCTCACGCAGCAGGTCGTCGTGCAGACGCGCGAGATCGGCCTCGTTCTCGGCCTCGATGAAGCGGCGGCAGAGCGCGGAAAAGGGCTTGAAGCCCAGCATCGCGCTGCCGGCGATAGCGGCGTGCGCCTCGGCCTTGAGGGCCGGCACGGTCTCGGGCGCGAGCGGCGGCTCGAACCGCGACACCAGGGCGCCTTCGAGCGTGGCCAGCATCGAACGCACCTTGGCCTCGCCGACGATGGCGGCGAGCTTGGCGAGCACCTCGGCTTCGTGTGCCGCCGCGTCGGCGTCGGTGCGGAGGTCGCCGCGGCCGACCCGCTCCATCAGCGCACCGACGGTTTCGAGGGTCAGCGGCTTGGCCACGAAATCGTCCATCCCGGACGCCAGCGCCGCCTCGACCTGAGCCGGCAGCACGTTGGCCGAGAGCGCGACGATCGGCACGAGCCGACCTGCGTGCGGCAGGCGACGGATGGCGCGCGTCGCGGTCATGCCGTCGACATGCGGCATCTGCAGGTCCATGAGGACGAGATCATAGCGGCCATGATCGGCCGCCATGATCGCCTCGGCGCCGTCGTCGACGACGTCGACCCGATGGCCCAGCGCCTCCAGCACGGCGAGCACCAGCTCCTGGTTGAGGCGCACGTCTTCGGCGAGGAGGATGGCGAGGGGACGCGTTCGGATCGCGGGTTGCTTCTCCTGTGCCGCTTCGAGCGTCAGCCGCGTCGTCGGCAGGTCGAGCGAGAACCAGAAGGTCGAGCCGGTGACCGGCTCGCTGCGCACGCCGATGGCACCCCCCATCGCCTCGACCAGCATCTTGGAGATCGCGAGACCGAGACCGGTGCCGCCGTAGGTGCGTCGGATCGTTCCGTCGACCTGCCGGAAGCGCTCGAAGAGGTTCGGCATATCGGCCTCGGCGATGCCGATGCCGGTGTCCTCGATCTCGAACAGGATGCGGCCGGCTTCGTCGCGGCGGATGCGCAGCGTCACCGAACCGGCGTGGGTGAACTTGATCGCGTTGTTGACGAGGTTGAGCAGGACTTGCCGCAGCCGCGTCTCGTCGCCGACGACGCCGGCCGGAACACGGGCGTCGAGGTCGACGCGCAGGGCCAGGTTGCGGGCGAGCGCCGCGGTCTCGACGAGCGCCACGCATTCGTCGATGAGCAGCGGCAGGGCGAAGGGGCGTGGATCGAGGCGCAGCGCGCCCGCCTCGATCTGCGAGAAGTCGAGGATGTCGTTGACCACCGTCAGCAGGGCGGCTCCGCCGGCCTTGACCCGCTCGGCGTGCTGGCGCGCCGTCGAGCTCAGGCTCCTGTCGACGCTGATGAGGTCGGCAAAGCCGATGATCGCGTTCAGCGGCGTGCGGATCT
Organism: Vulcanimicrobiota bacterium; assembly: GCA_964657815.1. Classification (GTDB taxonomy): domain Bacteria; phylum Pseudomonadota; class Alphaproteobacteria; order Rhizobiales; family Beijerinckiaceae; genus RH-AL1. Next base: position 1,611 of record CAZZWW010000155.1, read on the forward strand.
CGTGGCTCATCGAGGCGAGGAAATCGCCTTTGGCGCGGCTCGCCTCCGCGGCGGCCGCCTCGGCCACGCGCGCGGCCTCGATCGCGCGGCGCAGGCCGTCGTTCTCCTCGTGGCGGGCGGTGACGTCGCGAAGCGTGACGATCAGTTCCGGCTCGCCGCCGGCGTCGATGCGGCAGACCACCGCCTCGACGAAGATCGTCCGGCCGTCCTTGTGGATCAGGCGATAGGCGATGGCCCGCGATGCGCGGTCGGGGATCGACCGGCGCGCTTCCCAGACCCGCGCCAGGTCGTCGGGGTGGATCAGCGTCGCCCAGTCGAGGGCGGACATCTCGTCGGCGGTGTAGCCGAGGAGATCGAACACGGACGTCGAGGCTTCCCGCATCTTGCCGCGCAGCCGCATCACGACATCGCTGCCCTGCTCCGCCAGCTGATGGAAACGCGCTTCGGCGGCGGCGAGCGCCCGGCGCGCGCGCAGCCAAAGCGCGGTCGTGATCGCGACGGCGAGCACACCGACGAGCACGGCCGCGACGAAGGCACCGATGAGCGGGTCGGACCCCGGTCCCGTCCGCACGGCGAGCGGCGGCTCCATGCCACCGTCCGCCCCGAAGTGCGACATGCGCAGGAAAGGCGGTGCCTCGGCGAGCGTCGGGCCTGCCGCCGCCACGAGCGCCGCGCCGGCGAGGAGCGGGCGAGCTCGATGGGTGATCGATTCCGGATGGGATCGCACGCTACGCACACGCGAGGGGATGGTGCCGCCGGTGGCCATCCCAGGCACGGCGAACGCTGCGGCACCTTCATGGTCCCGAGGCAAGGAAAGACAGAGCCGCCTTGCCATTTGCTTACGACCAGCGCTCGCGGCGGCCCTTCGACACCGAGGAGACGAAACGAGGTGACGGAGGCGTCCCGCTCCGTTAAGCGGTCGGTCAGAACAAGCCGGAAGGGCGGGATGAGCATCGCGATCGTCGGAACGGGAGCCATCGGCGGCTTCCTGGGTGTCAGGCTGGCGGCCTCGGGAGAGCCGGTGACCTTCATCGCGCGCGGTGCCAATCTCGCGGCGATCAAGGCCGACGGCATGCGCCTGATCGAGGAGGACGGCACCGAGGTCCACACCCGCGAGATGCGCGCGACGCAGTCGATGCGGGAAGCCGGCGTCCACGACGTGGTGGTGCTGACGGTCAAGGCGCACCAGGTCGGGCCGATCGCGGCCGACCTGAAGCACCTGATCGGGCCCGAAACCGCTGTGGTGACGATGCAGAACGGCATCCCCTGGTGGTACTTCCTCGGCGGCTACGACGGCCCGCACAAGGGCACGCACGTCGAGACCGCCGACCCCGGCGGGCTCATCGCCCGACACCTCGATCCTAGGCACGTCATCGGCTCGGTGGTGTTCCCCGCCGCGGTGCTAACCGAGCCGGGCGTGGTCAAGGTCGTCGAGGGCAACCGCTTCACGCTGGGCGAACTCGACGGCACGATCAGCCCGCGCGTCGAGGCGCTCGCCGCCAAGCTGGTCAAGGCCGGCTTCAAGGCGCCGGTCATCGCCGACATCCGTGCCGAAATCTGGCTGAAGCTCTGGGGCAACGCCTCGTTCAACCCGATCTCGGCGCTCACCCACGCCACCTTGGAAGGCATCTGCCGCTTTCCGGAGACACGCCAGCTCGCCCACGACATCATGAGCGAGATGCAGGAGGTGGCGGCCAAGCTCGGCATCACCTTCCGCGTGCCGATCGAGAAGCGCATCACCGGGGCCGAGAAGGTCGGGCCGCACAAGACGTCGATGCTACAGGACGTCGAAGCCGGCCGCGCGATCGAGCTGGAAGCCCTGGTCGGCTCGGTGATCGAGCTCGGTCGTTTAACGGGGACGTCGACGCCCCACCTCGACACCATCTATGCGCTGATGCAGATGCTCGCGAAAAGCCTGGAGACGGCCAAAGGCCGGCTCGCGATCCAAGAGGCCGCCTAGCAGCCGTCATTCCGGACGGAGCGAAGCGGAGATCCGGAATGACGTGCTATTTTTCACGAGACGACACGAAGGACCGAACCACGTGGCCAACGCCGCCAAGACCCTCCACGACCTGATCAAGACCGGCGCCGACGACGCGACCGCGCTGTCCGCCCCCGGCGGCGTGCCGCTGACCTTCGCGGCGCTGCGGGCGCTCGTCGACCGCACCGTGACCGACCTCAACAAGAACGGGCTCGGCCGCGGCGACCGTGTCGCGATCGTGCTGCCCAACGGCCCGGAGATGGCGGCGGCCTTCATCGCCGTCGCCGCCGGCACCACCTCGGCGCCGCTGAACCCGTCCTACAAGGCCGACGAGTTCGAATTCTATATGACCGACCTCAAGGCCAAGCTGCTCGTGGTCGCCGAGGGCTCGACCTCGCCGGCGGTCGCGGTCGCCGAGAAGCTCGGAGTGGCGGTCGCGCACCTCCATGCGACGCCCGAGGTGGGCGCCGGCAGCTTCACCCTCGCCTTCCCCGCCGGCGGCGGCGCCGCCGCGAGCACCGGCCCGGCGCAGCCCGACGACATCGCTTTGGTGCTGCACACGTCGGGCACCACGTCGCGGCCCAAGATCGTGCCGCTGAAACAGTCCAACATCTGCGCTTCGGCCCGCAACATCCGCGCCTCGCTGGCCTTCACGGACGAAGACCGCGCGCTCAACATCATGCCGCTGTTCCACATCCACGGGCTGATCGCCGGCGTGCTCGCCCCGCTGTCGGCCGGCGGCCAGGTCTCCTGCGCGCCGGGCTACAGCGCCTCCAAGTTCTTCGGCTGGATGAAGGAGGTCGAGCCGACCTGGTTCACCGCCGTGCCGACCATGCACCAGGACATCCTGGGCCGCGCCAAGGAGAACGCGGCCGTCGTCGAGGGCAACAAGCTGCGCTTCATCCGCTCGTGCTCCTCGTCGTTGCCACCGCAGGTGATGAAGGCGGTGGAGGAGGCCTTCAAGGCGCCGGTGCTCGAGGCCTACGGGATGACAGAGGCGGCGCACCAGATGGCGTCGAACCCGCTGCCGCCGAAGGCGCACTATCCCGGCTCGGTGGGCGTGGCGACGGGGCCGGAGATCGCGATCGTCGACGAGAACGGCGAGCCGCTGCCGCCCGGCGAGACCGGCGAGATCGTGATCCGCGGCGACAACGTCATGTCCGGCTACGAGAACAACGAGAAGGCCAATGCCGAGGCCTTCACCAAGCACGGATGGTTCCGCACCGGCGACCAGGGCGCGCTGACGCCGGAAGGCTACCTCTCCCTCACCGGCCGCCTCAAGGAGATCATCATCCGCGGCGGCGAGAAGATCTCGCCGCGCGAGGTCGACGAAGTGCTCATGGACCACCCGTCCGTCAGCCAGTGCGTGACCTTCGCCATGCCCCACGAGCGCCTCGGCGAGGACGTCGCCGCCGTCGTCGTGCTGCGCGAGGGCGCCGAGGCCGACGAGGCCTCGATCCGCGATCACGCCGGCATCCACCTCGCCAAGTTCAAGGTGCCGGCGAAGATCCTGTTCATGGACGAGATCCCGAAGGGCGCCACCGGCAAGCTGCAGCGCATCGGGCTGGCGCAGAAGCTCGGGCTGGCATGAAGCTCGCGGCGCCCCGCTGACGACAAAGGCGGCCGGAGAGCCGGCCGCCTTTGTTTCTAGAGCAGGATCAAAGCCGGCACCATGGCCTCGATCGTCATTCCGGGGCGCCGGAGGCGAACCCGTAACCCATTGCGCTCTCCGACGAGCGCTTCCGGAGAAAGCACGGGTTCCCGACTGCCGCCTCGCTCGATCCGGGATGACAACCTTGAAGGCGAAGGAACCGGCTTTAGGCGGAAGCCGCGGCCGGCGCGGACGCGGCCAGCTTCTTGGCGATCTCGCGCTTCAGCACGCGCATCGGCTGCGACAACTCGTGCTCGTGAGCCTTGGCGAGGAAGGCATCCAGCCCGCCGCGATGCTCGACGGAACGCAGCGAGGCCGCGGCCACGCGCACGCGGATCGAGCGGTCGAGCGACTCGGAGATCAGCGTGACGTTGCAGAGGTTCGGCAGGAAGCGCGTGCGCGTCTTGCGGTTGGAGTGGCTGACCACGTTGCCGGACTGCACGCCCTTTCCGGTCAGTTCACAGCGGCGCGACATGGTCTTGTTCCTTGGGCGAATGCACGAAATGCGGGGAAGGCGGGTCGATACAGGAGGGGTCGGCGAGGGTCAAGGTTGAAGCGACCCGCCGAGCCGTCGCCGCGAGCGGCGCCCGGCATGGTTTCGGCTTGTCCGCCCAAGTCGCGGAGATTCCGATGCATTGCAAGCTTCGCCGGTTCCTGCTCGCCGCCCTCGGCGTGTCCTCCTGCCAGCACGTCTCGGCGGCCGACCGGCCCACGTCAGCACCCGTGACGCCGATCACGGCGCCTTGATCGAAGCCGCCAGCCGCACGCGCCCCGGTCGCTTGCCCGGCTCGCCGGTCGGCCTGAAGCCGAGCTTGTGCAGCAGGTGCCACGAGGCTGTGTTCTCGCGGCGGCACTCGGCGACCGGTTTGCGGTGCGGCACGGTCGTTCGAAGGGCCGAGAGGAGCGCGTGCGCCGCCTCGAAGGCTAGGCCCCGCCCTGCGTGGGCGGTGCCGACCCAGTAGCCGATCTCGACCTTGTCCTCTCCCTGAAGATGGGCGCCGCATACGACGGCCAGGGTGCCGTCGAACACGAGCCGGCCTCCCAGAAAGCGATCCCGTCCATCGCCCGCACCGGCGATCAGCGCCGCTGCGTCGCCGAGGCGGAAGGGGTCGGGCAGAAAGTGGACAGCACCGAGGATCACCGGGTCGTCGGTGAGCCGCCGAAGGTCGTCGGCCTCGTCACGGTCCAGGATGCGCAGGCGCAGGCGAGCCGTGACGATCTCCGGCAGGTCGAGCCTGTCGCTCACTTGCCCTCGAACGGGAGGATGTCGCGCAGATAGTGCTCGTCGACCTCCGAGATCGGCCGGTGGTGCTCGTCGTAGAGCACGGCCTGGTGCTCGAAGAGCTCGAGCGGGATGTCGAGCGTCTCGTCCGGCTGGTCAGGCGGCGGCGCGCGGCGCTGCCAGTCCGGCGGCAGCACCGGCCACACGATTTCGGCGCCCAGCGACTCGCGGGTGAAGTGCAGCGCCGCGACCGCCTTGCCGAAGGGCGTGTCCGACGTCTCGAGCACCCGGTTCATCTCGGGCGTGAGACGCGAGGGCACGTACCAGTTGTCGGCTTCCGACAGCACGTGGGTGCCGCAGGCGAGGCGGACCCGGCGGTATCGGATCGCCTCGTCCGGCCCGACCTGGAGGTGGGCGCGCTGCTCCGGCCGGATCGGCTTCTCCGGCGCGTCCGTGACCCGCTCGGCGCGAATCTTGGCCGGCAGGGCGATGGCGTGGTCGCCGCACCACTTCTCCAGCGACGCCGTGGCGCTGTGGCCAGCCAGGATCTCGGCGCTCAGCGTCTCCATCGTGGCCAGCGCCTCGACGCGGGCGAGGAACGTGTCGGGCAGGCGCGGCCCGGCAT
>CAZZWW010000156.1:0-7041 GCA_964657815.1 Vulcanimicrobiota bacterium
AGGCGCGCGCCCTCCAGCCTACTTGGTTCAACGCACCGGTGCCGAGCTTCGGCGGAGCCGATGCGGCGCTCCTCGTCGTCGGCCTGGCGCCCGGGCTGCGCGGGGCCAACCGCACGGGTCGCCCGTTCACCGGTGACTATGCCGGCGACCTGCTCTACGCCACGCTGCTGCGCTGCGGCTTCGCGAGGGGCGAGTACGATCGCCGACCCGACGACGGCATGACGCTGCACGATTGCACCATCACCAACGCTGTTCGGTGCGTCCCACCGCAGAACAAGCCGCTTCCCGCGGAGATCGCGACCTGCCGGCGGTTCCTGGTCGCGACGATCGAGGCGATGGCGGGCCTTCGCGTCATCGTGGCGCTCGGGCGGGTGGCGCACGAGAGCGTGCTGCGCGCCTTCGGCAGCCGCCTGGCGGCCGCGCCGTTCGGCCATGGCAAGCGGCACACGCTCACGACAGCAGGCGGCGGCGCCGTGACGCTGTTCGATTCCTTCCACTGCTCGCGCTACAACACCAACACCGGGCTCCTGACCGAGGCGATGTTCGTCAAGGTCTTCGCCGATGTACGAAACTTCCTCGAAGACTGAACCTCAGCCGTTCTTCAGCAGCCGGCTCTTCTCACGCTGCCAGTCGCGTTGCTTGTCGGTCTCGCGCTTGTCGTGCAGCTTCTTGCCCTTGCCCAGCGCGATGGCGATCTTGGCGCGGCCCTGCTCGTTGAAGTAGATGCGCAGCGGCACGATGGTCATGCCCTCGCGCTCGACGCCCTGCGCGATCTTGGCGATCTCCTTGGCGTGCAGCAGCAGCTTCCGCGGACGCTTGGGCTCGTGGTTGAAGCGGTTGCCCTGCAGGTACTCGGGGATGTTGGCGTTGATCAGGAAGATCTCGCCGTTGCGCTCGACGGACGCGTAGCTCTCGGCGATCGTCGCCTTGCCGGTGCGCAGCGCCTTGACCTCCGTGCCGACCAGCATCACCCCGGCCTCGAAAGTCTCTCCGAGTTCGTAGTCGAAGCGGGCGCGACGGTTGTCCGCGGCGATCTTGTAGCGCTCTTCCTTCGCGGCCATGCCGGCTTCAGTTCAGGATGCCGGCGTGCACCATCGCCTGCCGGATCGTGTCGCGCGCCGCGGCGCTGGCCGCCACCATCGGCAGGCGGACCTCCTCGGTGATGCGGCCCAGTTCGGCCAGCGCGCATTTCGGGCCGGCGGGATTGGGCTCGACGAAGAGTGCGGCGTGGAGCGGCGTCAGCTTGTCCTGGATCGCCAGCGCCGCGCGGAAGTCACCGGCGAGGCAATGCTCCTGCATCTCGGCGCACTGCCGCGGGGCGACGTTGGAGGTCACCGAGATGCAGCCGTGGCCGCCGTGCGCCATCACGGCCAGTGCCGTCATGTCCTCGCCGGAGAGCTGGAGGAAATCGGGCCCGAGCGCTGCGCGCTGCTGCGCGGTGCGCGCCAGCGAGGCGGTCGCATCCTTCACGCCCACGATGTTGTGCAGTTCGTAGAGCCGCTTCATCGTGTCGATCGACATGTCCACGACGGAACGCGGCGGAATGTTGTAGATCACGATCGGGATGCCGATCGCGTCGTTGACCGCCTTGAAGTGCCGGTAGAGCCCCTCCTGGGAAGGCTTGTTGTAGTAGGGCGTCACGACCAGCACTCCGTCGGCGCCGACCTTCTCGGCATGCTGCGCGAGTTCCAGCGCCTCCTGCGTGGAGTTCGAGCCGGCCCCCGCGATGACCACGGCGCGCCCCTTGGTCTCGTCGATGCAGACTTCGACGACCCGCCGGTGCTCGTCGTGCGACAGCGTCGGTCCCTCGCCCGTGGTGCCGACCGGCACGAAGCCGTGGGTCCCGCTCTCGATCTGCCACGCGACCAGGGCCCGGAACGCCTCTTCGTCGAACACCCCGCCCTTGAAGGGAGTCACGAGTGCCGTGATCGAACCCCTGAACCCTGCACCCGTCGTCATGATCGCCTTTCCCGGCCGGTGCCGGTCCTTCCCGCACCCGAGGCGGCACCGCCCTGAGGGCGCCGTAATCCTCGGGCTCCTTCACGGCTTCGCGAGCCGGGCTCGTCGGGGCGACAGACATAGCGGGTCGTCGGCGGAACGCAACGTGACGCACGGGGGCAACACGACGTGCGTGAAGGCGGATTTCGTAAATTTGAAGTTAACCTGCCGGGGAGTAGCCTGAGGGCATGATCGGGAAACGTCGCGGGCTCATCCTGCTGGCCACCTCTGCCCTTTGCGCCGTGGCGCTGGTGCCGGTGCGCGTCGGCGACGCGCGCGTGCCGGGTTGGGTCGAGGTGTTCCACGACAGCGGCTTGGTGCTCAAGCGTGCCGGTTCCTCGGTGCGCCAAGCCTATCTCGACTTCCGGTGGTGGCATCCTGTCGAGAAGCCGAAGCAGGTCGCCGGCACGCCTGCCGCCGCTTCCGTGACGCCGCCCCAGGCCGGCCCGGTGCTCGACAAGCCTCAGGCCGCGCAGGACGCCTCCGCCCTGAAGCAGGCCTATGTGGCCGCGCTCGCGGACGAGCGCATCCGCGCGCTCGGCTACGATCCCGCCAACATCGGCGACGCCATCGCCGCCTATCGCGCCGACAATCTCGCCGCAGGCGACACCTTTGCCGCGCGCCTCTCCGACCCGCTGGTGCGCACGGCCCTGGAATGGGTCGCGCTCCGCGACGTGCCGCAGAAGATCGGCATGGAGCGACTCGACGCCTTCGTGCGCGCCCATCCCGACTGGCCGACGCCGACCTGGTTCCGACATCAGGCCGAGGCGCGCACGGCGCGCATGCGAGACCCCGGTTCGGTCATGCGGTTTTACGAAACGGCCGCGCCGGTCACCGCGGCGGGCAAGTTCGCCCTTGCCAAGGCGCTCAAGAGCGCGGGCCGCGTCGCAGACGGCACCAAGCTGGCCCGCGCCCTGTTCCGCGAAAGCGACCTCCAGCCCTATCTCGAGGCGCAATTCAAGACCGAGTTCGGCGGAGATCTCACGCGCGGCGACTACAAGTACAAGGCCGATCGGCTGATGTACAAGGAGCAGGCGCCGGCGGCTTTGCGCTACGCGGCCTCGGCCGGCCCGGACGTGGTGGCGCTGGAGAAGGCGCGCGCGGCCGTCATCGCCGAGGCGCCGAGCGACAAGGCGATCGCGGCCGTACCGGAATCCCTGCGCAAGGATCCCGGGCTGATCCTCGCCGAGGTTCAGAAGCTGCGCCGCGCCGACAAGCTGATGGACGCTGCCAACCTGATGCAATCGGCGCCGCGCGACCGCTCCGCGCTGATCGACGGCGACGAATGGTGGACCGAGCGGCGCATGCTCGCACGCAAGCTGCTGGACAACGGCAACATCAACGCCGCCTACGTGATCTGTGCCACCGCCTCGCCTTCGACCGACGAGAACCGGATCGAAGCGGATTTCCACGCCGGGTGGATCGCGCTGCGTTTCATGAACGATCCGCCGCGGGCCACCTACCACTTCGCCCAGGCGGCGAAGCTGGCGGAGACGCCGACCTCGATCGCCCGCGTCGCCTATTGGCAGGCCCGCACCGCCGCCGCCGTCATGGCGCCCGATGCCCTGAGCCAGTCCGATTCGCTCTACCGCAAAGCCGCAGTCTACGGCGCGACCTACTACGGGCAGCTGGCCCGCCAAGCGCTCGGCCTTGCCGAGGACCCGCTCCACGCACCCGTCCGCGAGGCCGTGGGGCCTGCACGCGACGACGCCGTACGGACGGTCGAGCTGCTCTACGCCGCTAGCGAGAGGGAGAGTGCGACTGCGCTTGCGTCCGAGATGGCCGGCAGCTCGCACGACGTGCGCCAGCTCGCAGCCCTGGCCAGCGTGGTCCAGGCCCAAGGCGATGCCCATCTGGCCCTGACGGTCGGCAAGGTCATGGGGCAGCACGGCTTCGCGCTCGACCAGCTCGCCTACCCGACCTTCGGCATCCCGCGCTACGACGCGCTGCAGGGTTCAGCGCCGGCGCCGGTGGTCTATTCGATCGCGCGGCAGGAGAGCGCCTTCATGCCGACCGTGGTCTCCAAGGCCGGCGCCAAGGGCCTGATGCAGATGATCGACGCCACGGCCCGACACACCGCCACCAAGGCCGGCCTGCCGTTCGACGGCAATCGCATGCTGACGGATGCCGCCTTCAACGCGCAGCTCGGCGCGGCCCATCTCGGCGAACTGCTCGCCGAACAGGGCGGCTCCTACATCCTCACCTTCGCCGCCTACAACGCCGGCGGCGGACGCGTGAAGCAGTGGATCGAGGCCTACGGCGACCCGCGCAAGCCAGGCATCGATCCAATCGACTGGGTCGAACGCATCCCCTTCACCGAAACGCGCAACTACGTGCAACGCGTCATGGCCAACGTCGGCATGTACCAGGCGATCTTCGCCGAGAAAGCGCGCAGCACAGTGGCCGACGGAAACGCCGACCGCGAAGCCAAGCTGTAGAGGCTTTGCCGACCGTCGAGCGCTTGCTTTCCTTGTCGCCGGTGCTGCCGCAAGCTTTCTCGTTCCGGATGGGAGCGGAGGATCCGCAACCCAATATTTTTCTCCGGGAACGTTCTATCGGCGACAACAATGGGTTTCCTGGCTCGCCTGCGGCGCCCCGAATGACAGTGTCGAAGTCGTCGGGCTGAAACGGCGCTCGTAGACCCGCATCACCCGGCCATCGTTCTCGGCATTGGAACCGCGGCTGCGTCGAGCAGGCCGCGCACCTGTCGAATCAGAGCGTCGCTCGTGAACGGCTTCTGCAGCAGCTCGACGCCCGGATCGAGCCGGCCGTCGTGAACGACGGCGTCGCGGCTGTAGCCGGATGTGTAGAGCACCGGAAGCCGGCGGTGGCGCGAGGCCGCCTTGGCCAGCGCGCAGCCGTTCATCGGACCCTTGAGGACGACGTCGGTGAAGAGCAGAGCGACCTCGGGATGCGCCGCGAGCAGGATCAGGGCGGACGGACCGTCCGCCGCCTCGAGGATGCGATAGCCGCCTTCACGCAGGGCCGAGACCGCGAAGGCGCGCACCATGTCTTCGTCCTCGACCACGAGGATCGTCTCGCCGCGCGCGCCTCCGACCGGCGTCGCGGGTGGCAGGATCTCCGGCGCGACCTCGTCGGTCTGCGCAAGGCGCGGCAGGAACAGCTGAATGGTCGTGCCCTGGCCGACCACGGAGCGGATCACCACGCGGCCTCCGGACTGCCGGGCGAAACCGTAGACCTGGCTCAAACCCAGCCCGGTGCCCTTTCCGACCGGCTTGGTCGTGAAGAACGGCTCGAACACCTGCGCCATGACCTCGGCCGTCATGCCCTCACCCGTGTCGCGGACGCTCACGACGGCGTAGTTCCCCGGCTCGACCTCGCCGGCGACGGCGAGGCCCGAGACCGCGCTGACGACGCTGTTCTGCGTCTCGATCGTCAGCGTGCCCCCGTCGGGCATCGCATCGCGCGAGTTGACCGCCAGGTTGAGGATCGCGTTCTCGAGCTGGCTGGCGTCGATGGCGACCGGCCAGACGTCGTCCGCGGAGTGGACCCGCAAGGCGACAGCCTCTCCGAGGGTCACCCGCAGCAGCTCGCCCATGCCGCCGACGAGGTCGTTCAACGCCACGCGCCGGGGCTGCAGCGGTTGCTGCCGCGAGAAGGCGAGCAGGCGGCTGGTCAAGGTGGCGGCGCGCTGGGCCCCGTCGACGGCGTTGCCGACGAGTCGCGCGACGCGAACGTCCTCGATGCGGCGGCCGGCGAGCTCGAGATTGCCGAGCACGGCGGTGAGCAGGTTGTTGAAGTCGTGGGCGATGCCGCCGGTGAGGCGGCCGATCGCCTCCATCTTCTGCAATTGGCGCAGCTGCGCATCGACCCGCTCGCGCTCGGCGACCTCGGCTTCGAGGGCTGCCGCCGTCTCCTGCCAACGATGCCGGATCACGCGCTCACGCCGGGCCTGCCGCACCACGAGCCAGGACGCGACGGCCAACGCCACCGCCGAGAACAGCGAGACCAGAGCGTAGTCGAGCAGCGAGCGGCGCCACGTCGCCAGCACCGCGTCGACCGAGATGCCGAACCGGACGTAGACCGGATAGGAGCCGACCTTGCGGTAGGAGAAAACGCGATTCACGTCATCGATCTTCGAGACCCCGATGTAGTGACCGACCGGCGAACGGGCGATCTCGGCGAGGAAGCGCGACGGCGTCGGCAGGTGCGTCAGCGCCGTCGCCGGAGTGCGAGCGAGGATCTCGCCGTCGGCGCGCACCAAGGTCACGGCGTGGTCGAAATCGGGTTCGACCTCCTTGTAGAAGGCCTCGAAGTAGCTGCGGTCGACAGAGACCGTGATGGCGCCGGCGAAGGCGCCGGCCTTGTCGTGCAGCGCCACGGCGATGTTGAAGATGGGTTGGCCCGATTGCCGGCCGGTGTACGAGCGCGAGATCACCGTCCCGGGGGCGCCGGCGCGCAACGACTTGTAGTAGTCGCGGTCGGCGAAGGTGACGCTGGGATCGGCCGGATAGGTCCGCCCCGAAGCCTTCATCCGGCCTTCGGCATCGACGATCGTGATGGTCGCGACTTGGTCGAGATCGTTCTGCAGGTCCAGCAGCATCTTGTGAAGGTCGGCGCGATCCTCCTCCTTGGACCAGTCGACGAAGCGCAGGCGCTCGCGCACCTGTTGGATCACGAGGCGATGGCTCTCGAAGACCTTGGTGACGTGCTCCTCGAGCACGCGCGCGGTGCGGTCCGCGCGCAGCTCGGCCGTATGCAACGTGTCGCGGTAGCTCCTCCAGGCGGAGAAGGTGAACAGCAATGCCGGCAGCAGGACCGCGGCGACGAACAGAACGGTGCCCGGCCGACGCCACGGCGCGCCGGAGTCCGGATCTTTCGGTGGGCGGCCCTCGGCCGCGGTCTCCATGCCCGTCACAGCGCCGCACCCCTGCGACTCACCCCAGACCACAGTGCTAGGCACAGAATGACGGAGGGGCAAGCTGAGAGGTCATGCGGGCGTACTGGCGAGAGAGACGGGACTCGAACCCGCGACCTCCGGCGTGACAGGCCGGCGCTCTAACCAACTGAGCTACTCCCCCG
>CAZZWW010000157.1:0-7028 GCA_964657815.1 Vulcanimicrobiota bacterium
GGCGTTCCCGTGCGGCCCTGGCGCTCGTCGACGAAGCGCAGCGCCGGCGCCAGGCCTTTCAGCGCCAGTCGTCCCTTCAGCGTGCCGACGAGGTAATCGAGCGTGTCGGCCGTCTCGATCGAGGTCAGGAAGGTCGGGTCCGAAATCACCGCGGCAAGCGCCGCGCCGTCGGGGTCGTCCTTCGTCGCCGCGACCATGTAGACCTCGCTCGTCTTTCGGGCCGCGGCGTTGACCGCCAACCGGAACGCGCCGGGTGCGCCTGGGATCGGGTCGGAGGTGGCGAGCACGACCTTCACCATGGGCGCGGCCGAGACGGAGGCCTCGCGCGCGACGCGCACGTAGAAGAGGCCGTCGCCCTCCTCGCTGCTGCCGACGACGACGCAGTCGCGAAGGTTGTCGCAGGTCGCGGCCCAGCCCTCGAAGCTCTTGCTGACGGACGGTTCCGCCTTGGCCGGCGCCGCGCGCGACGGCGTCACCGCAAGGGCGAGGAGGGCGAGGGCGGCGATGCGCATCTGGACCTCACTGGAGCGGATAGATCGCCTCGGTGACATAGGGGCCGCCGCCGACCGAATCGCGCGCGGAGAACAAGGCGAAGTGATCGCACCGGAACTCGCGCGCCGCCAGCCATCCGCGCAACGCGAGGAAGTCCGCCACGGCGCGGGACGGGGTGTTCCTCAGTCGCGCCAAGGTGACGTGCGGCACGAACTTGCGCGTCTCCGCCGGCAGGCCGATGCGGCGCATCAGCCTCTCGTGCTCGGCCTGCAGTTCGACCAGGGGCGGCGCGAGGCGCGCCGTCGCGACGAGGGCCCGGGGCTTGGCACCGCCGAAGGCATCGAGCGCGCCCAGCGTCATCGCGAACGCCGGGCGCCTCACGCGGGACAGAGCGTCGTGCACGTCGTTGGCGACGGCACGGTCGACGTCGCCGATGAAGCGGAGCGTGATGTGGTAGTTCTCGGTGTCGATCCAGCGCGCGCCGGTGAGGCCGCCACGGATCATACCGAGCTCCGTGGCGAGCGGCTTGGGCAGTTCGAGACCCGTGAAGAGGCGAGGCATCGGCCCTGTCGCGAGGCGGGGATGCCCGGAGCCGTCGCCGGGCATCGGTAGAGTTGGAGAATGGCTACTTGCCCGGCGCTTCGCCGCCGGCCGGCAGGTCGGGCGCCGGCGGGGCGGCCGCGGTACGCTCGATCTTGGCGCCGTTGCGCAGCTGCAGGATCAGGTCGCTCTGCGCCTTCTGCACGGCATAGCGCACGATCTGGTCCTTGACCTGATCGAAGGGCGGGAACGACTTCGTGCGGTGCCCTTCGACCTGGATGACGTGCCAGCCGAACTGCGTCTTCACCGGGTCCGAGATCTGGCCGTCCTGGAGCTTGAACGCGGCATCGGCGAAGGCCGGCACCATCCGCTCCTTGGTGAACCAGCCGAGGTCGCCGCCCTCGGAGCCGGGATCCTTCGACATCTCCTTGGCGACCTTCGCGAAATCCTCGCCGGCCTTGAGCCGCTTCAGCACCGTCTGGGCATCGGCCTCGGTGGCGACGAGCACGTGGCGGGCGTGGATCTCCGGCTCCGGCTTCTGGGCCGCCGCCGCCTGGTCGTAGATCTTGTGCAGGGTGGCGTCGTCGGTGACGGACTTGGCGATGCCGGTCAGCGTCGACTCCATCAACACCTTGTCCTTGGCGTATTCCATCTTGGCGGCGAAGTCGGGCGTCTTCTCGGCACCGTCCGCCTTGGCCTTCTGCGCCACCAGGGTCGAGTCGACGAGATAGTCGAGCACGTAGGAGTCGCGGGCCTTGCCCTTGAGCTGCTGCTGCAGCTGCGGGCCGAGATCCTCTGCGGCGAGAGTGACGTCGAGCTGGGTGATCTTCTGCCCGTTGACCGTCGCGAGCACGGTGTCCGGCGACGGCGGCGGCACATCGGGGGCCGCAGGTGCGGGCACCGCCGGCGCCGGCGCGGCCGCCGGCTTCTGCGCGAAGGCCCCCGGCGCCGCGAGGGCGACGGCCGCGGCGATGATGCTCGCGCGCGTTCCCTTGGCTATGGTCATGGGGACTCCTCCACTCGTACGGCTCTATTCGCGGGACCCCTGCTGGGCCAATGCGGCTTTTATGTGCTGTGCGCCGAAGAGAGAAGACGCGCCGGCGCGGTCTCGCGGCAGTCTCGATCTGCGACGATGGCGAGGTCGGCGGCCGGTATCTTGCCTGTGGACGGCCTGCAACGATCGCGCGCGTCGACACGTTGTTGGCAGGCAGGCGGCAAGAAGGTGGCACGGGCTTCGATGACGGAAATCGGGATCTTGAAGACCGCCGCACAGAACGAGGGGGCCCGGTCCGCGGGTCGGCTCGTGATCGTCTCGAACCGCGTGCCGGTGCCGACCGCTGCAGGCTCTCCGCCTCCGGGCGGCCTTGCGGTGGCGCTGAGCGGCGCGCTCGAAAATCAGGGCGGCCTCTGGTTCGGCTGGTCGGGCAAGGTGGCCACGCAGCCCGAGCCGGAACTCCACGCGCAGACGGTCGGCAATGTCGACTACGCGGTGGTCGACCTGTCGCAGCGCGACATCGACGAATATTATCACGGTTTCGCCAACCGGGTGCTCTGGCCGGTCTGCCACTACAGGCTCGACCTCGCCGACCTCTCGCGGCGCGACGTCAACGCCTATTTTCGCGTCAACGAGCAGTTCGCCCGGCGTCTCGCCCGCCTGCTGCGACCGGACGACGTGATCTGGGTGCAGGACTATCACTTCATCCCGATGGCGTCGTACCTTCGCGACCTCGGCTTCACCAACAAGATCGGCTTCTTCTATCACATCCCGTTTCCGCCGTCGGACATCGCGGCGGCGATCCCGGCCTACGACCGCATTCTGCGAAGCTTCGCAGGCTACAACCTGATCGGCTTCCAGACGCCGGTGGATGCCGAGAACTTCCGCAACTGCATCGTCCGCTCGAAGGCCGGCACAGCCAACGAGGACGGCTGGCTCAGCGCCTACGGCCGCAAGTTCAAGGTCGGCGCGTTCCCGATCTCGATCGAGACCGCGACCTTCGCGCAGGAGGCTCGCGTCGCCGAGAAGAACGTGGTGGTCAAGCGCACGCTGCAGAGCCTCGAGGGGCATCCCTTGGTCATCGGCGTCGACCGGCTCGATTATTCGAAGGGCATCCGCGAGCGCATCGACTCCTTCGCCACGTTCGTCGAGAAGTCGGCGGCGGCGATGAAGGCCCGCGTGACGCTGCTGCAGATCACGCCGAAGTCGCGCTCCGAGGTTCCGGAATACGCCGAAATGCAGCGCGAGGTCGCCGAGCACGTCGGCCACGTCAACGGCCGGCTCGGCGACGTCGACTGGACGCCGGTGCGCTACGTCAACAAGGCGATGAGCCGTTCCGCTCTCGCGGGGCTCTACCGCATCGCGCGCGTCGGGCTCGTCACGCCTTTGCGCGACGGCATGAACCTCGTCGCCAAGGAATACGTCGCCGCGCAGAACCCCGAGGATCCCGGCGTGCTGGTGCTGTCGCGCTTCGCCGGTGCCGTTCACGAACTGGAGACCGCGCTGATCGTCAATCCTTACAACAACGAGGAGACGGCCTCGGCGCTGCAACGGGCGTTCGAGATGCCGCTCCGCGAGCGCAAGGAGCGCTGGCGCGCCATGATGAACGTCGTCGAGGCCAATGACGTCGAGCATTGGTGCGCGATGTTCCTCGAGGAGCTGTCCGGCAAGGCGGCGACCGTCGTGCCCGCGCTCGCGGATGGCGACGCCTGGGGTCGCGACAACCTCGCAACGGCGGTCGCCGGGCACTGATCCCGTCGATGCGTCGCCTGGAGGAGGGGGACCCTCGCCCGCTCGGCGCGAGCTGGGACGGCGGCGGCGTCAACTTCGCGCTGTTTTCCGCCCATGCGACGCGGGTCGATCTCTGCTTCTACGATCCACAGGGGCGCAGCGAGACCGAGCGGTTCACCCTGCCCTGCTGCACGAACCAGGTCTGGCATGGCTACGTCCGGCACGCGCGTCCCGGCCAGCTCTACGGCTACCGGGTCCACGGCCCGTACGACCCGGGCTCCGGACATCGCTTCAACCACTACAAGCTGCTGCTCGACCCCTATGCCCGCCAGATCGCCGGGCGGGTCCGCTGGCACGATGCTCTGTTCGGCTTCCGCGTCGGCGGTCAGCGCGGCGACAGTACGCCGGACCGCCGCGACTCCGCGCCGATGATGCCGAAGGCCGTGGTCGAGGATCCGGCCTGGAGCTGGGGCGACGACAAGCCGCCGAACGTCCCCTGGCGCGACACGGTCGTCTACGAGGCGCACGTCAAGGGCTTCACCGAGCTGCATCCCGAACTGCCGGCGAGCGTGCGCGGCACCTACACGGCGCTGGGCCACCCCGCCGTGGTGGAGCATCTCGTCAAGCTCGGGGTCACCAGCGTCGAGCTGCTGCCGATCCACGCCTTCGTGGACGACCGCTTCCTGGTCGAGAAGTCGCTGCGCAATTATTGGGGCTACCAGACGCTCGGCTACTTCGCGCCGGAACCGCGCTATCTCGGGCCCGACGGCGCGGCGGGCCTGCGCGCTGCGATCAAGACGCTTCACTCCGCCGGCCTTGAGGTCCTGCTCGACGTCGTCTACAACCATACCTGCGAAGGCAACGACACCGGGCCGACGCTGTCGTTCCGCGGCATCGACAACGCCTCCTACTACAAGCTCGTGCCGGGCGACCCACGGCACTATTGGGATTGTACGGGCTGCGGCAACACGTTCGACGTGTCGCATCCGCGGGTTCTTCAGCTCGTGCTCGACAGCCTGCGGCACTGGGTCCTGAGCTACCACGTCGACGGCTTCCGCTTCGATCTGGCGTCGGCGCTGGCGCGTTCGCCGCTCGACTGGTCGGACCGGGCCGGCTTCCTCCAGGCGATCGGGCAGGACCCGGTGTTGTCGCGCGTCAAGCTCATCGCCGAGCCATGGGACCTCGGCTCCGGTGGCTACCGCGTCGGCGGCTTCCCGACGGGCTGGGGCGACTGGAACGACAAGTACCGCGACACCGTCCGCGCCTTCTGGCGCGGCGACGACGGTCAGATCCCGAACCTCGCCAGGAGCCTGTTGGGTTCGAGCGACCTCTTCAATCATTCCGGGCGCAAGCCCTGGGCCTCGGTGCAGTTCATCGCATCGCACGACGGCTTCACCACGGCCGACGTGGTCAGCTACGCCAACCGCCACAACCTGCCCAACGGCGAGGCCAACAAGGACGGCCACGAGCCGAACTACTCGGCGAACTACGGGGTCGAGGGCCCCACCAAGGACAGGGCGATCGTCGACCTGCGCAACCGGCAGAAGCGCAACCTCCTCGCCACCGCCCTGCTCTCGTTCGGCACGCCGATGTTCCTCATGGGCGACGAGTTCTCGCGCAGCCAAGCCGGCAACAACAACGCCTATTGCCAGGACAACGAAACCAGCTGGATGCGGTGGCGTGACGCAACCGATCCGCACCTGCTGGATTACGTCGCCAACCTGATCGCCTTGCGCAAGCGTCACGAGGTCTTCCGACGCCTCGAGTTCTTCACCGGCCGGGTCGATCCGGCGACGGGTGCCTTGAAGGACGCTTACTGGCTCGCGGCCGACGGACGCGAGATGTGGGGTGACGATTGGGGACACGTCGAGCGCCGCGTGCTCGGCATGCAGGTCGGCAACCACGGAACCGAGGAGGAACGCTTGTTGCTCCTCCTCAACGCGTCCGACGAGGACGTCGACTTCCAGCTCGCGGCGGATTTCCCATGCGTTGCGTTCCGTCCGGTTTTCGAGTCAACGAGCGCGGACGGTCTGAGCGCCCGTACGGACACGATTCTGGCGGCGGGCGGTTCGCTTCGGCTCGAAGCGCACTCTCTCGTCGTCCTGCAGCATGATTCTGAGGTCTGATGCGGTCGAAACACCAGATGCCCTTCGGCGCCGACGTCTCCCGGGACGGCGTACGCTTCGCCTTGTGGGCGCCTTCGGCGAAGACGTGCGGCCTCGTGCTCGGCGACCGCAAGCTGGAGATGGACCGGGCGGGACAGGGCTGGTTCAAGGCGACCATCGCCGACGCCCGGGCCGGCGAGCGCTACGGCTACGCCATCGACGGCGCCGAAGACCTCGTGCCCGACCCGGCCTCCCGCTTCCAGGACGACGATCTCGACCGCCGCTCGACGATCCTCGATCCGTGCACCTACGAATGGCGTGACGACGCCTGGAAGGGTCGCAGCTGGAACGAGGTGGTGCTCAGCGAGATCCATCTCGGCGCGGCGACGCCGGAGGGCACCTACGCCGGGCTGGAAACCAGGCTGCCGCATTTCGTCGACATCGGCATCACCGCCATCGAACTGATGCCGATCGCCGAGACGTCGGGGTTGCGCACCTGGGGCTACGACGGCGTGCTGCCGTTCGCGCCCAACAACGCCTACGGCCCGCCCGACGCGCTCAAGCGGCTGGTCGACACGGCCCACGGCCTCGGCCTGATGGTCTTCCTCGACGTGGTCTACAACCACTTCGGTCCGACGGGGAATTTCCTGCACGCCTACGCCGAGAGCTTCTTCACCGAGCGCCACGAGACGCCGTGGGGCGCCGGCATCAACTACGACGGCAAGGGCGAGGCGAGCGACGTCGTGCGCGAATTCTTCGTGCAGAATTCGCTGTACTGGCTCGAGGAGTACCACATCGACGGCCTGCGCTTCGACGCCGTGCACGCCATCCTCGACGACAGCCCCAAGCACTTCCTCGACGAGCTGGCCGAGCGCATCCGCGAGACCTTCCCCGACCGTCACATCCACCTCGTGCTCGAGAACGAGGCCAACGAAGCGCATCGGCTCGTGCGCGACGGCGACGGCTCGGCCGCGAGCTACGACGCACAGTGGGACGACGACATCCACCATTGCTGGCACGTGCTGCTGACCGGCGAGCACGAGGGCTATTACGCCGATTTCGGCGGCGACACGGTGGGGCGCCTCGGGCGATGCTTGGCCGAAGGCTTCGCCTACCAGGGCGACTTCTCGCCGAACCTCGAGCGCAAGCGCGGCGAGAAGACCACC